>JBJEYK010000204.1:0-5179 GCA_051886775.1 Candidatus Ventricola sp.
GTGACGGCCAGCGGCCTGTCCCACGGCATCGGCATCGTGTCCACCCCGCGCCTTGGCCCGGGCAAGGACGCGGAGGATGTGGGCGTGTACTCCTTCAACGAGGTCATCGCTTACGCGATCGTCGACAGCGACAAGCGCATCGTCGATCTGGAGGTGGACATCGTTGAGATCATCACCCCAAACCATGACGAATCCAACGACGGCGACAACTTCCTCGCCGGCTGGCCGGGCCAGAGCTACAACTCCGACGCGGAGGGCGACGGCGTGATCGATGGCCAGCTCGAGGAGACCGAGGACATCTTCACCGCCGAGCTGCTCTCCTGGCAGAGCAAGCGCCAGAAGGGCTCCGCCTACAAGATGAACTCCGGCACCTGGGAAGACGAGATGGACATCTTCGAGCGCTTCTTCATCGGCAAGACCGTCGAGGAGATCTACGCCTGGAACGCCAAGTTCTGCTCCGATCTCAACGGCCGCCCGCTGACCGCCGCCTCCAGCAAGGACGCGGACGTCGCCAAGTTCAGCGCGCTCACCGATGAAGAGAAGGCCGTCAACGACGCGATCTCCGGCGCGACCATGTCCCTCACCGATCCGCACGGCGACATCCTCGCCGCCATCGCCAAGGCTGTCGAAAGCGCCGTCCCGATGCGCGATGTGAAGCACATCGCCAAGGTCGGCCTGGGCGTGACCGTCATGCCGCGCCTCGGCCCGGGCAAGGACGATCAGGACGTGCCCTGCTACAGCTTCAACATCGCCGCCGCCGGCGTCTGCTATGACGCGGACGACCGCGTGGCCGACCTCTACGCCGACGTGATCGAGATCATCACCCCGAACCACGACGGCGCGGACGACAACGCCTTCACCGGCTGGCCGGGCCAGAGCTACAACGCCGACGTCGATGCCGACGGCAAGGTCGACGAGGTGTGGACGCAGACTGAGGAGAGCTTCACCGCGCAGGTGGCCGCCTTCCAGTCCAAGCGCGCGCTGGGCAGCAAGTACAAGATGAAGTCCGGCACCTGGACGCAGGAGATGACCGCGTATGAGAGCGCGATGATCGGCAAGACCACCGAGGAGATCAGCGCCTGGGTCGCCGCCTGCTTCTCCGACGTGAATGGCCGCTCGCTGCACGGCACCTCCGACAAGGAGCAGGACGTGGCGAAGTACGCCGCGATGACCGACGCGCAGAAGGCTGAGATGGACGCCATCTCCTGCGCGACCATGGCGCTTCGCGATGCCCATGGCGACATCCTCTCCGCGATCGAGCAGGCGTTCGCCACGGCCAAGGCCGCGGACATCACCGTCGAGTAATCCCCCGCTATATTCCCGCCCGCAGAGCGCACACTCTGCGGGCCTTTTGTCCCCCGGCGCACGCCGCACTTTATGCGCAGCAAAAGAGCGCCCCCGAGCCATCGGAAGCGCTCTTCTGCGTGCGGCCTGGTTGCAATAGGCTGCACTGTATATAGGAGATTAAGAGGGGGGCAAGGGAATGGCTGCTTAGAAGCCGGAGGCATACGGCTCTCCGCAAAGCGATGATCACAGAGAGCGCGCTTCTTCTTGCGTTTTGGATGAGACCATGATAATATAAGGTTGTGTATAATGCAATTACCGATTTTTGTATGCAGCTCATAACGGCTTTCTTATGAGCCGATGGGCGGCTCGCCCCGCCCGCCACGATCTGCAAGGAAGGATGATGCGCCCATGAACATGAAGCATATCCACTACGTTCTCACTGTCCTGCGCGAGGGCTCCATCACCGGTGCGAGCAAGAAGCTCTTCGTCTCCCAGCCCGCCCTCTCCCAGACGATCAAGCAGATCGAGCAGGATTTGGGCGCGCCCATCTTCGACCGGACGACCGACCCCATCTCCCTGACCTATGCCGGGCAGAAATACGTCGAGGCCGCGCAGAAAATCCTGGATATTGACAACAACCTGCGCGCCCAGATCTCCGAAACCAAGAAGGAGGTGCACGGCCGCATTCGCGTGGGCATCTCCGTGCAGCGCGGATTGCAGCTGCTGCCGCTGGTCATCCCGGAGTTCTACCGCCAGTATCCGTTTGTGAAGATCGAGCTGGTGGAGCACGGCAGCGACACGCTCGAGCGCATGGCCAGCGAGGGCGAATGCGACATCGCGCTGATCGCCACCAGCGAAAAGCCCAACAAGCTGCGCTACGTCCTCATCGAGAACGAGCGCGTCGTGCTGATGGTCGCCCGCTCCACCGACCTGGCGCACCGCTTTGCCGACGGCGAGCCGATCCTCATCACCGAGGCGCAGAACGAGCGCTTCGTCTCCATGTCCAGCGGGCACAGCGTGCGCGTCGTGCAGGACCGGCTCTTCGCGCAGCACCACATTGCCCCCACCATCCTGCTGGAGACCGGCAACATGGAGGCTGCCAAGCACGTCGCCGCCCGCGCCAACGCAGTCATGCTCATCCCGCAGGTCTATGTCTCCAATTCGCTCGACCTGCACTTCCGCGTGCAGTGCCATCCCATCCTCAACAGCGATTACGAGCGCCATTTCTACCTCTGCTACCGCAAGGGGCTGTACCTCACCCGGTATATGGAGGACTTCGTGCGCATCGTCTGCGAAAAGCTGAACGTGCCGTTCAAGCCGCTGGATCAGGAATAATCGCTCCATCTTCCAGAATGAACAGACGGACTGCCGGACGCGCCGCCCCATCCCGGGCGGGCCATCCGGCAGTCCGCGTTGTTCTGTCGTATGGATTACGCCATGAAGTGTGCAAGCAGCGTGAGCGCCAGCAGATCCGCGCAGCCGCCCGGGCTGATGCCCTGCGCGCTGAGCGCGTCGTCCCACTGCGTCAGCCGTTCCCGCAGCCGCGGCATGCGCTCCGCCAGCGCGCCCTGCGCCAGCGCAGCGGCGATCTCGCCATCCAGCGCGGCGGCTTCGCCGCGCAGGCGCACCGCCGCCGCTTCGCCGCCCCGGCGTACGGTATTGGTGTCCTGCGTGCAGGACATCAGCGCAATGAGCGCGCACAGCGCGGCGTCGTTCAGGCTCAGCCCCGCCGCCAGCGCACCGTGCAGCCGGGGCAGCCCCGCCCCGCGCACCGCAGGAAAGCCGCTCGCCGCCTCCGCGCGCACGCCGCCGACGCGCCGCCTCTGGTAGAGCGTCTCGCCGAAGGACGCCGCCTCGCCCTGCGCGATGCGCGCAAGCTCCTGCTCCATGCGTGCGCGCGTCATTTCACCGCAGCGCACGAGCGCGTCCTCCGCGCTCCCCTCCTCGCCGCCCATGCCCAGCGCCGCGCAGCAGATGCCCAGCGAGAAGATCGCGCCCTTGTGCGTGTTCACGCCGTGCGTCGCATCCCGCATCGCCGCCTCCGCCAGCAGCCCCGGCACGCGCAGGCTGTCAAAGCACGCCTGCGCGTCCCCGCCCCGGTGCGACAGCCCGGCGCGCGCGCACGTCTCAAAGTAATCGCGCAGCGAGCAGGCGCTGTCGATGAAGGTGAAGATGTCCATGTCGCGGTGCGCGCCGGCGTTCGCCCGGTCTACCAGGCCGGGCTTGGGCGTCACGGCCACCTCGCACAGCAGCGCGCGCTGCGCCTGCTGCGCAATTCTCCGGGCAAAGCATTCGTCGAAATGCGCGCCGATGATCTCGTGCGTCCGCGCAAAGAGCGCGTCCACCGTGTGCGCCCGGCTGCGCGCGCACACCGGCGCGGCCTCGCCGCACAGCAGGCAGCGCCGCTGAGGCAGGCCCAGCTCCGTACGGGAGAGCTTCTCTCCCCCCGGCGCAATCACATCGATGTCCAGCAGCCGTCCCATGGCACAGCCGTCCTCCAGCGCACAGAGCCTGCGCTTGAGCTCCCGCGCGTCGCCCCGCACGGCGAAGGCGGCCTCCGGCCCGGTCTTCTCGCGCACCTGCGCCTCAAAGCAAAGCGCGTGCCCGCCCAGCGCCGCGCGCACCGCGCCCATGCCCCAGTCAAATGCGCGCTCGATTGCCGGCGTGGTCTTCACCGGGCCGGCGACGTTCATCGTCAGGCAGACGATCGCCGCGCCGGGATACCGCTCCCGCAGCGCGCACTGCACCTGTAAGCGCGCCTCCCGCGCGCGCATCATGTCCGGGACGGTGACCTCGTATCCGCTCATCGCTGCTCTCCTCCGTGCGTCATGCTCTGGGCATCATTGTAGCAGAATCGCCCGCCCCGCGCAAGGCGCGCCCGGCGGCGACGCGAAAAAAGGCGTGCGCTGCGCGCCCATGTATGCTATACTATATGATGAATTTGTATGACCATCAGGAGGCACCGCCATGAGCGATTCTTTCGTCACCGCCATCTCCCCCGACAATCGCCGGGCGCAGGCGCAAATGGACGCTCTGCTCGCCCGGGAGGGCATCGCCCGGGACAGGAACCTGACCTACTCCGCCGGTATCTTCACCGAGGACGGCGAGATGATCGCCACCGGCTCCCTCTTTGAAAACACGCTGCGCTGCATGGCCGTGGACGGCGCACACCGCGGCGAGGGGCTGATGGCGGAAATCGTATCCCATCTGGTGCAGGTGCAGCTTGAGCGCGGGCACACGCACCTGTTCCTCTACACCAAGTGCGACAGCGCCAGGTTCTTTGCCCCGCTGGGCTTTTACGAGATCGCGCGCGTGGACGGGCGGCTCGTGTTCATGGAGAACCGGCGCGACGGCTTTGCACGCTATCTGCGTCAGCTGGAGGCGCAGGCCGGCGACCTGAGCATCCCCGGCGCGGCGCTGGTGATGAACAGCAATCCCTTCACCAATGGCCACGCATATCTGCTCGAGCGCGCCGCCGCGGAGAACGCGCGCGTGGTGCTCTTTGTGCTCAGCGAGGACAAGAGCCTCGTGCCCTTTGCCGACCGGCTGGCGATGGTGAAGGCCGCAGCGGCGAAGCACGCCAACGTGACGGTCGTCTCCTCCGGCAGCTACATGATCTCCTCGGCGACGTTCCCGTCCTACTTCCTCAAGGACGACGCGCTGGTCACCCGCACGCACGCCGATCTGGATGCGACGCTCTTTACCCGCATCGCCTCTGCGCTGAACCTCACCTGCCGCTACGTCGGCGAGGAGCCCTTCTCCGCCGCGACTGCCTCCTATAATGAAGCGCTTGCCGCCATCCTGCCCGCGCGCGGCGTCGCGCTGCGCGTCGTTCCCCGGCGTGAGGCGGACGGCGCGCCCATCAGCGCCTCGCATGTGCGCGCGCTGATCC
>JBJEYK010000205.1:0-23190 GCA_051886775.1 Candidatus Ventricola sp.
TAAATCCAGCTGGAGGGCAATGCGTTTTTTATGTGAGCGGATATTTCCGCAAAGGAGGACATGATGATGGAAGAAAAGCATCAAAACCAGATGGAAACGCTGCCCGTCGGCAGGCTGATGCGGCGCTATGCGCTGCCGTGTGTGACCTCGCTGCTGGTTGCAGCGCTGTATAACATCGTGGACCAGATTTTCATTGCGAATGCTTCGTATCTTGGTTCCTGCGGCAATGCGGCCAACACGGTTGTATTTCCGCTGACGGTCGTCGCGCTGGCGCTGGCCGTGATGATTGGAGACGGCTGCTGCGCATTCGTCTCCATCAGCCTGGGCGCCGGAAGAAAGGAGGAAGCACATCAAAGCGTTGGCAGCGCGACGGTGCTGGTGATCGCAGTCAGCCTCGCGCTCACGGCAATCTATCTGCTGTTTTCTGACGACATCATCACGGCCTTCGGCGGGCGTGTAAATGAAGAGACCTTCCGACAGTCCGGGGAGTATTTTTTCTACATTACACTGGGCTTACCGTTTTACATGTTTGGTCAGGCGATGAATCCCATCATCCGATCGGACGGCAGTCCGCGCTTTGCGATGGGCGCCACGCTGGCAGGCGCGCTGGTCAACATCGTGCTGGATCCCGTCATGATCTTCGTCTTCCGCTGGGGCATGATGGGCGCGGCTGTGGCGACCGTGCTGGGGCAGGTGCTCACTGCGCTGCTGTCTGCGGCATACATGCGCAGGATGAAGACGATCCGACTCTCGCGCGAGAGCTTCGGCCTGCATCCTTCTCTGGCTGGGCGCTACCTTGGGCTGGGCATGACGAGCTTTCTGTCCCAGATTTCGCTTGTGGCCTCGATGGCTGCCATCAACAACATGATTCAGGACTATGGAGCGAGGGACGCGGTCTTCTCTCAGGCGCAGTACGCACAGATTCCAATGGCTGTTGTTGGCGTGGTGATGAAGTTCTTCCAGATCGTCATCTCCATTGCGGTCGGTTTGGCTGCGGGCTGCATTCCGGTGATGGGCTATAATGTCGGCGCGGGCAGGCGGGATCGCGTTCGCACGCTGCTCGCCTGCCTGCTCGGCTGTGAGCTGCTGGTGGGGCTTGCCGCCCTGCTGGTCGTCGAGCTGATGCCGCGTCCGCTCATCGCCGTCTTCGGCGCGGCGAACGAGAGCGCGTATTACACCGCATTCGGCGTGAGGGCCTTCCGCATCTATCTGTGCATGCTGCCGCTGGCCACGTTCAACAAGGGCACGTTCATTGCGCTGCAGTCTTTGGGCCGCGCGCTGTCCTCCACGCTGATTTCGCTGGTACGCGAGGTCGTCTTCGGCGTGGGCTTCGCGCTGCTGCTGCCGCGATTCTTCGGGCTGGATGGCGTGCTGTATTCGATGCCGGTTTCGGATGCGCTGACCTTCCTCATCGCGGCGCTCGTCCTCATTCGGACATGGAAGGATCTGAAGCGTCCCGGCGCATCGGTACGCGTGTGATGCATACGCTCGATGCCGGTGAGGGACACGGAAAAAACGGATAGAAGCATCTCGCCCTCGGGAGCCGGACGGCAGCAGGTGCAGCGCTGCGCGGACGTTTGCGGCGGATGGGGCAGAGGGCGATTTGAATCATCCGCGGGCATATCGCACGGAGGATGAAACGCCAGTAGTAAAGATCCGTTTCGTTATTCATACCGCAGAGAAAACGGCGTTGCAGAGGCCGCGTTCGCAGTCGGAGAAATCCAAGAAAATACTTTTAAGTCTATTGACAAGATAGATTAAATGGGGTATAATCGCCTCATTCAAAGAGCGGAGGGATCGCCGTGAAGCTGTGCATGATGCAGATGGGTTCCATGCCGATGCGTCGGCCTGCGTTCATGCTCTCCTCGCACCCATAAGCGGAATGGTTCGTTTGTAAAGCAGGGGCTGTGCGCGCCTGCTTTGCCTTTTTCACAGAAACATGCGCCCGCAGGTGAAGGCAGAGGCCCAATCATGCAGGCGCTGTTTGTATGCTGAGGTGAATGGATGTGGATCGGATTGGATCGGTATGCAGCCGATGTCCGCTGCAAACGCTGACAGATGAAGCCAGTGCGCGCGGGGGCTTTCCTGCATACCGCTCAGAATCACTGACAAGGAGGAGAAAACGATGAAAAAGAAATGGATTTTGCCCGCCGCTGCTGCGCTTGCGGCGGCAGCTGCCCTGCTGGTGGTCGCGTTCGTTCCCGGCAGGAAGACGGGAGCCGATGCCCCGGCACAGGAGGACGGGAAGCTCGTCATTCAGGAAAGCAGCCTGTCCTCCGACCAGGTTTCCTTCATCCGAATCGGCGGGGACAGCAAGATCGAGCTGCTGGCCCGCATCGGCGATGACGGGCACATCAAGGTGGCTTTGGGCACCTGTCAATCCTGCAAGGGCTCGCCGTGGGCTTACTATACCCAGAAGGACAATCTGCTCATGTGCAACAACTGCGCGCTGACGTTTTCGCTCTCCGTGCTGGACGCCCCGGGCGGAGGCTGCCATCCCATCACGCTGGATCCCTCGATCGTCAGGGAGGAGGAGGGACGGGTCGAGATCAGCCTGGATGCGCTTCTTCCGTACGAATACCTGTTTGAAAAGGTGGAGTCGCATTGAGCAGGAAAGCAGCCAGAAGCCAAACGCTCCACATTCGGGGGATGTTCTGTACTCACTGCGAGGAAACGATACGAAAAGCGCTGCTGTCGGTGCCCGGCGTGCTGAGCGCCGAGGTTTCCTGGGAACGGGAACAGGCCGTCGTGCGCTATGACCCGGAACAGGCGGATGCGTCCGCCCTTCAGAAAAGCGTTGAGGATGCGGGCTATGAGGTGGCCTCCTCCGGCGAGGCGAAGCTGCAAATCGTATCGGTGCTTGTCCTGTTGCTTGCGCTGTATATCATCGCCAACCGTATGGGCCTCATGCAGGTGTTTTTGTTTTTTCCCAGAGCGGAGGCGTCGCTGGGGATCGGGGCGCTGTTTGTCACGGGACTGCTGACCAGCGTGCACTGCATCGCCATGTGCGGGGGCATCAATCTGACGCAGAGCGTCGCGGCGGCCTCCGGCAGAAGAAGCATCCTGCGCGCCAACGCGCTGTACCAGTGCGGTCGCGTGCTCTCTTATACGCTCGTGGGCGCGGCGGCGGGCAGCATCGGCAGTGTGCTCACCCTTGGCGGGGCGATGAAGGGAGCCGTCGCCGTGCTGGCCGGTCTGGCCATGCTGGTGATGGCGCTGAACATGCTGGGCGTTTTCCGCGTGCTCAGGAGGCTTCGCATGCCCGCGGCCTTGCGGCCTGTGCTGCGCAGGCGCGCCGGAGGCAGCTCCTCCTTCGTCATCGGGCTGCTGAACGGCCTGATGCCCTGCGGGCCGCTTCAGGCGATGCAGATCTACGCCTTGTCCACAGGCAGCGCCGTGCTCGGCGCGCTGTCCATGCTGTCCTTCAGCCTGGGAACGGTGCCGCTCATGCTTGGCTTCGGCCTGATTTCAGGCAGGCTGAACCGGAAATACCGCCGCGTCATGCTGACGGTGTCCGCCATGCTGATCTTTGTCATGGGCCTGGGCATGGTGGGAAACGGATTGGCGCTCTCCGGCGTTTCCCTGCCCCAGAGAAGCGCCGGGGCGGTCGTCACCGCCATGCAGGAGGACGGCAGGCAGCTTCTGCGCACGGAAATCAATTATGGCAGCTATCCGTCTGTTCGCGTCAAGGCAGGGATTCCTGTGGACTGGACCCTCGTCGTGCCGGAGGGAAAGCTCAACGGCTGCAACGGCGAGCTGCGGATTCCCGCGTATGATCTGGACATTGTCCTGGAGGAAGGGGAGAATCTCGTTTCGTTCCTGCCGGAAGAAGCCGGGATATTCCCATACAGCTGCTGGATGGGCATGATTCAGGCGACGATCGAGGTGGCGGACGAATGACGCGAAAGCAAATCCTCCGATACGCCCTGTGAAGTCTGCGCCTATCCTGTGCAGCGCCTGTTTGTCAGCATGGCCTCCTGATCCGATCTGCCGGACGGGTCTTGATTTATTCGGTTCAAAACACTATAATGATAGATATAGGAGATGAATCGTCATGCTGATTTCCACAAAAGGCCGCTACGCCACACGAATGCTCCTGGACATCGCCACCCATCAGGGGGATGGCTATGTGCCCATGAAGGATGTGTCGATGCGCCAGCAGATTTCCAAGAAGTATATGGAGACCTTTACCGCTCATCTGTCCTCCGCCGGCATTTTGGGCATTAAGCGCGGCAAGGAGGGCGGCTATCGGCTGCTTCTTCCGCCGAGCGAGGTCACGCTGCTGGATATCCTGCGCAGCGTCGAGGATTCGCTTCATGCCGTCGCGTGCCTGGAATGCGCGCCGAACCGCTGCGCCCGCGCGCCCTTCTGCATGAGCCTTCCCGCATGGGAGGGGCTGGACAGGGTTGTGCAGGAATATCTTTCCTCGGTGACGCTTGCGCAGCTCATCGATCAGGCCCAGCCTCAGCCGGATAATCTTTCTGATTATCCATGCGGTATCTGAAGCATAAATCGGAAACGGGCAGTTCTCCCGACCATTGATTGGAGAGCTGACCGTTTTTTTGGCCCAAAGCAAAGCCGCTGGCTCATGCCGGTCGGCAATACATTCAAAGCAGGATTCTGCAAATCCTCAAGTCCTGTCTATAATATCTATAAAGTCTATTGACAATTGGGTTTCTGAGAGGTATACTGCCAGTATTGCAGCGTGTGCTTGCCGGTATGCGCCGGCAGACGAGCAACCGGGTCATGGAGGAAGTCATATGGCGCTGGATCAATATGCCCGCACACAGCTTTTGATCGGAGAAAAGGGGATCAACAGACTGCGCAGCGCACGGGTCGCAGTCTTTGGCATTGGCGGCGTCGGAGGATACTGCTGTGATGCGCTGGTACGTTCTGGCGTCATGTCGATTGATCTGTTTGACGATGACCGGGTTTGTCTCACCAATCTGAACCGCCAGCTGATCGCCCTGCGGTCGACAGTCGGGAAACACAAGGTGGACGTGATGGCGGACAGGCTGCGCGACATCAACCCCAATGTGCAGATTGGAGCACACAAGCTGTTCTATCTGCCGGATAACGCTGATGAGATCGATCTGTCCGCTTACGATTACGTCGTCGATGCTGTGGACACGGTGACGGCCAAGCTGGAGCTGATCGCGCGCTGTACTTCGCTGAGGGTGCCGATCATCTCGGCCATGGGCGCGGGCAATAAGCTGGATCCCGGGCGGCTGCAGGTGGCAGATATCTACAAGACACACACCTGTCCTCTGGCCCGCGTCGTTCGGGCAGCGTGCAGAAAGCGGAGGATCCGCCGGCTGAAGGTCGTGTTTTCCACAGAGCAGCCGCTCCGTCCCCAAGAGGATATGGCCATCTCGTGCCGTTATCACTGCATATGTCCGCCCGGTACGGCGAGAAAATGCACAGACCGGCGGGACATTCCGGGCAGCACGGCGTTTGTGCCGGCAGTCATGGGGTTGATGATGGCGGCAGAGGTGGTCAGGGATCTTGTGTCAACAGCTTTAGCGCCAACAACAACGGCGACCTGACGCTGATCAGCGTGCTCTCCGCTGCGGCTGATGTGGTCTGCTTCTGGAAGGGGCTGTGGTGGATCCTTGAGGAGCTAAGGTGATGACAGTTTAGCAACTGTACGAAGCGGGGTAAACCTGATCTGTTCCCTGTTCTCACAACATTTTGTGGACTGAAAAGAATAAAAAGTCTATTGACAACATTGACAAATAGTGGTACAATGCAACCACTTCATCCGAAGGGAGGCAGACACATGGCAAGGACGATCCGGATTGCACAGGCTTTCGGCATGATGATGCGTATGGACATGTGCATGTGCACCTGTCCAGCTTTGTCGTGTGTCTGCAGCCGGGCCCGGGTGGGCGCGGCACATCTCCCGGAAACAGGGGCAGCACACGCTGCTCCTCTTTTTTTCGGAAGGAAAGGATGGAGCCTGATGAGAAGAAAGCTTCCGATCCGGGCGACAGACCGAATGTGAGACCGGCGATTGACGGAAATCCATGATTGAAAGCACAAAACAACCGATGAAAGAATAAAGGAGAATACGACAATGAGCAATTTCGTCAAGACGTTCCTGACCCTGATTCTGGCTGTCATCCTGACCGTATCCATCGCCTCCGCCGAGACCCTGCAGATTGGCATCCCCGACGACGGCACCAACCTCTCCCGCGGCATCAAGCTGCTGGAGACCGCCGGACTGATCACGGTGAATCCTGATGCCGGCTATACCCCCGAGCTGGCGGACATCACCGGAGTCCTCTACGATGTGGAAGTGGTTCCCGTGCAGGCCAACACGCTGCCGTCCACCCTGGCGGACTTCGGCGCCTCCACCATCAATGGCACCTATGCGATTCCCTTCGGCCTGATTCCCTCCCGCGACGGCCTGATCATTGAGAAGCAGAGTGAATCCGGCGACAACCCCTATGTCAACATCATCGTGGCCCGCAGCGCCGATGCGGAGAATCCCCTCTACAAGACCATTGTGGATGCGTATCACACCCAGCTGGTTGCGGAATTCCTGCTGGTGAACTATTCCGAGGCCTTCTTCCCTGCCTTTGACTATGATGCCAACATCACCCTGACGAAGGACGAGGCGCAGGCCATTGTGGAATACAAGTCCGACAAGGAAGGCAAGACCGTCGTGACGGTCGGCGTCTGCGGAGCGAACAACGATCAGTGGAAGGCCGTGCAGAAGGTGCTCGATGATCAGGACGCCGGCATCTACATTGAGCTGGTCGAATTCGACGCCTACAACCTGCCCAACGAAGCGCTGAATTCCGGCGAGGTCGATCTGAATGCTTTCCAGCACAAGGCGTATCTGAACAAGGACGCCTCCTCCAACGGATATGACCTGACCGTCATCGCCGACACGCTGATCGCGCCCCTGACCCTGTATTCCCAGAAGTACGATTCTCTGGACGCGCTGAAGGCCGCGGCTGGCCAGATCGCCCAGTAAGCAACTCCTCCCACACCGGACAGAAAGAGGCGCGCACCATGATCGAAGTCAATCATCTGAACAAGACCTTCCATCTGAAAAGCGGCGATGTGACCGCGCTGCAGGACGTGTCGCTGCAAATTAAAGAAGGGTCTGTCTACGGCGTCATCGGGTATTCCGGCGCAGGCAAATCGACCCTGGTGCGCTGCCTCAACTTGCTGGAGGTGCCCGATTCCGGCTCGATGACCATCGGCGCCTCCGGCGAGATCACGCTCAGGGATGGAAAGCCGTATCTGCAGGGCAAGCCTATGACCAGCCGGCAGCAAAGCAGCCTTCGCCGCGGAATCGGCATGATCTTTCAGCACTTCAACCTGCTGGACCGCTCCACCGTATTTGACAACATCGCCTATCCGCTCCAATACACGGGATACGGCAGAAGGCAGATCGATGCGCGGGTCAGGGAGCTGCTGGCGCTGGTGGGGCTGAGCGACAAGATCGACGTCTATCCATCCCAGCTCTCCGGCGGACAGAAGCAGCGCGTCGCCATTGCCCGCGCACTGGCGGCCAATCCGAGGATTCTGCTTTCGGATGAAGCCACCAGCGCGCTGGATCCGGACGCGACGGAGTCCATTCTGGCGCTGCTCAAGGATCTCAATCGCAAGCTGGGCATCACCATCGTGATCATCACCCACGAGATGGCCGTCATCAAAGCCATCGCCCACCGGGTTGCCGTGATGGAGGAGGGGCGAGTGGTGGAGGAGGGGAGCGTATACGACATCTTCTCAGCCCCCAAAGCCCCGATCACCAGAAAATTCATCGCCTCTGCCTCTCCGCTGGGCAAGATCGACAGGCTGATGGCGAAGGATTCTGCGCTGGTGCATGTCAAGCCGGGCGAATTGCTGGTCAAGCTGACCTTCCAGAAGGAGTGCGCAAGCGAACACGTCCTGACGACGGCTGCCCGCCGCTTCGGCTTCGACCTGAATGTGGTGCTGGCCAATATGGAGTATCTCCACGGGAATCCTCTCGGCGGCATGATCGGCATCCTGAGCGGCGAAGCGCAGAGTATTGAACAGGGCATTCAATTTATGGCGGAGAATCATGTGACGACGGAGGTACTCAAGGATGGAAGCATGGATTAAGGAATGGGCGCCAAACCTGTATACCTATCAGGACAAGTTCTTCAAGAGCTGCAGCGCGACCGTAGAGATGTTCTGGAAGGCAGGCCTGATTGCCTTTGTCATCGGCCTGATTCTGGGGATCCTGCTGGTGGTCACCAAAAAGGATGGAATCTGCCGCAATGCCCCTGTTTATCAGCTTGTCAATCTGGCGGTCAACGTATTCCGGTCCATTCCGTTCATCATTCTGCTGATCTTCCTGATTCCGCTGACCCGCGCGGTCGTTGGAACGGCGATCAACGTCAAGGGCGCCATTCTTCCGCTGGTGTTCGGCACGGTGCCCTTCTACACCAGGCAGGTGGAGGTTGCCCTGTCCGGTGTGGATGAGGGCAAGATCGAGGCGGCGCGCAGCATGGGCAGCGGCACACTGGGGCTGATCTTCCGCGTCTATCTTCATGAAGCGGTGCCGGATTTGATCCGCGTCACCACCGTGACCGCCATCAGCCTGATCGGCCTGACCACCATGGCCGGTGCGGTGGGCGCCGGCGGCATCGGCTCCTTTGCCATCAATTACGGACAGAATCAGAACCATCCCGATATCGTGAACGTATGCGTGATTGTCCTGCTGATCGTCACCTTTATCCTGCAGAGCCTGGGCAACGGGTTTTCCCGCAGGACAACCAATCGCGGACTGTTCACCATCCGGCATTCATGAGGGAGGCTGCCTGTATGTCTTATCGTGATACGATCCTGGCCTATGCCGATCGGCAGTATCCCCTTTACCGCCAGATCGCACTGGACATTCATGCCCATCCGGAAACCAGCAATCATGAGGTCTACGCCTGCGGCCTTCTTTCGGAGCAGCTCAGGAAGGAAGGCTTCGATGTCACCGTCGACGTAGCCGGCCACCCGACCGGCTTCTCCGCCGTATACAAGTCGGAAAAGCCCGGACCTGTGCTGGCCTTCCTTGCGGAATATGACGCGCTGGCGGGCCTTGGACATGGCTGCGGCCACAACCTGTTCGGCGCGACCTCGGCGCTCGCCGGCGCATCGCTGAAGCAGGTGCTGGATGCGGTCGGCGGGGAGATCCGCGTATACGGCACGCCGGGCGAGGAGGGCGGCGAGAACGGCAGCGCGAAGGGCAGCTTCGTCCGGGAGGGCTTCTTCAGGGACGTGGATGCCGCGCTGTGCGTGCATCCCGGCTCGGACCGGCACATCATGACGCATGCAGAGATCGCCTGCGCCCCCATTCGCGTGGAGTTCAAGGGACGCGCTTCCCATGCCTCCGCCAATCCGCAGGACGGCATCAATGCGCTGGATGCCATGATCCTTACCTTCAATGCCATCGGCCTGATGCGGCAGCAGCTTCCGCAGGATGTCAGGATTCACGGCATTATCACCAGGGGCGGAGACGCGCCGAACATCATCCCGGACTACACCGAGGCGAGGTTCTACATCCGGGCCGCAACGGTCGGGCGCATGATGGATGTCTATCACAGGATGGAGCGCATCGTGGAAGGCGCCGCGCTGCAGACCGGCTGCACAGGCCTTCTGGAGCCGACGCAGCGGAATCTCGTTGAGAATATCATCCCGACGCCCTCCTTTGACGCCGTTTACCGGCGCGCGCTGGAATCGCTCGGAGAGACCGTTCCGCCGGATGACAACCGCTCTCTCGGCTCCTCCGATGTCGGCAATGTATCCCAGGTGATTCCGGTGATCCAGCCAATGATCGCGATCAGCGACACGCCGGTTGCGGGCCACAGCATTGAAAAGGTCGCCGCGTGCTGCGCTGAGAGGGGACTGCAGTCCATTGCATTGGGCGCCAAGGCCTTGGCGCTGACCGCCCTGGAGCTGATCCGGGATCCGGCGCTGCTGGAGAGCATCAAGAGGGATCACGCTCAAGCGCTTGCCGCTCAGGAGCGGGCATAATATCTAGGAGGGCGACATCCTTCGACTGCGGAGGACAAAGGATGTATCGGGCAGCCCGCGTCGCCCCTTCCCGATAAAGTGCCTCGCGCAGAGCGTACAGATGTCAGTATACCGGTCAAGGCTGAAATCCGGATTCGGATCTACATTCCGCTAAACCCGGCGTCGGACAGGCGACCGCCGCCGCGCAGATGCAGGATGAAAGCTCCCTGCGCAGCGAGGTGCAGCGGCTGATCGCCCTGTGCCAGGCGCATGACGCGCTGCAGAGCCGCGGCGGAATCGACTTTGTCCATGCGGGCTATCCCCTGATGTACATCCGCTCCTCGGATCATGAGACCTTGCTGGTGATCGTCGATCCTTCTGCGGAGGAGAAGCGCGTTCCCCCGCCCATGGTTCTGCGGGAATGCCTCTATCAGCTGAATGATGCGGCGGTGCAGCAGGGCGGCGAACTGCTTGTCCCCGGTCAGTCCGCCTGTGTATACCGGGTGCAGGCCTGAGAAGCAGCGCCGTTGCCCGCCCTTTTCTGCGGCATCCTGAGGTTGCTGCATCCCTTGTGGCGACGCCCAAAGCTGAATAACGCAAAAAGCCTGCCGCCTTCGGGTGCGCAGGCTGTTTTTATACAATAGGAAATTGCGGGAAGAATCGTGCAGCGAGCATCGAGCGGCTTGGTTTTGCAAAGCGGTTTGGAAGTGGGAGCGGGCACTGCCCGCTTTTACAGCGGGGGGATGGTTGCCTTACTTGGCCGCCGTCAGGTTGCTGACATACGGCCTTCGCCCGGCGAGCACATCCTCGTAAAACTGCTGCTTCCAGTCGATGAAGTCAAGGCTCTTTTGCAGCTCGGCCTGACGGGCCAGCAGCTCCTCCTTCTGGCGGGCCAGCATCTGCTGGCGCTGCGGGATGCTGCGCTCGCCCTCCAGGCAGAGCGCCAGGTAGGTCTTCATCTGCTCGATGCTCATGCCGCATTTTTTGAGGCACGTCAGGCTGCTGATCCACGCGACGTCGCGCTCGTCAAACACGCGGTGATTGTTCGCGTCGCGCTTGACGCCGGGGACAAGTCCCTCGTTGCAGTAGAACTTGAGGGCTTCGTAGCCCATACCCACCTGCTCGCAGACCTCTTTCATCGTGAACATGAAAAAACCTCCCTTTTTTACGCCAGACCGCTTGACCGGTAGCAACTACCGGGTGATATACTCCGATTATACAACAGCACCGGGCGAAGGGCAAGCCCGCAAAGCAGGGAGGCGGTCATATGATTCAGAGAACCTTTGGGGAGGACGCGCTGGGCCTTTTGGGCTTTGGCACGATGCGCCTGCCGGTGACGGAAAGCGGCGCGGTGGATGAAAATCAGGTGCGCGAGATGGTGGGCTATGCGCTCGCGCATGGCGTCAATTACTTCGACACGGCGTACCCGTATCATGGCGGCGAATCGGAACGCGTCATCGGGCGCGCGCTGCGGGACTACCCGCGTAAGTCCTACCGCCTGGCGACCAAGTATCCCGGCCATCAGATCGCCGCAAGCTACGATCCCGCCGCCGTGTTTGAGGATCAGCTTGCCAAGTGCGGCGTGGAATACTTCGACTATTATCTGCTGCACAACGTATATGAAAACTCCATCCGCACTTATACTGACCCGCGATGGGGGATTGTTGACTGTTTTGTAGAGCAGAAGCGGCTGGGGCGCATCCGCCATCTGGGCTTCTCCTGCCACGGCGGACTGGACTGCCTGCGGGCGTTCCTCGAACGCTACGGCGACGTGATGGAGTTCTGCCAGATTCAGCTCAACTACCTCGACTGGACGCTGCAAAACGCGCGGGAAAAGGTGCTGCTTCTGAACAAGCGGCGAATTCCCATCTGGGTGATGGAGCCGGTGCGCGGCGGACGGCTGGCCAAGCTGCCTGAGCAGGACGAAGCGGCGCTGCGCGCCCTGCGCCCGGACGAAAGCACGGCGGCGTGGGCGTTCCGCTTTTTGCAGAGCGTGCCCGGCGTCACGATGATCCTGAGCGGCATGTCCGATCTGGCGCAGATGCAGGAGAACGTGCGCACCTTCGAACGTGAGCATGGAAGGAGGCTGAAGCAATGAAGACGACAGGCATGATTCTGGCTGCTTTTGCACTGGGTATCCTGTTGATTCCTGCGGCGCTTGCCGCGGAAGGCGTGTGGGGAATCGACGAGTTGCGCGCAGGCAGCCCGGAGCAGACCGTGCCGACACCGGAGGACTTCCCCGACGCCTATGACTACGGCAGCGGACGGATCTCCGACTTTGACCGCTTAAGCAACTTCAGGCATCTGCCGGAGCCGGAGAACGGCGTGACCGTCCTGCACGCAGAGGTGAATCCGGGCGTCCTTCAGGTCTTTTACCTCTGGGAGGAGGGCAACGCGCCCGCCGTCACGCGCTTTACCGAGGGCATGACAGGCTACTTTGACCATTGGGATTTCCGCCCCTATGTGACGGCGATTCCCGTGCGCGAGGGCGTGCAGCCCAAGGGGGCTGTGGTGCTGATGGCGGGCGGCGCGTATCAGTTCCGGGGCAACTATACGGATTCCCTGCCCACGGCGGCTGCGCTGCGGGAGGAGGGCTTTCAGACCTTCATCGTGGACTACCGCCTCTCGCCGTATTCGCAGGAGGAGGGCGCGCTGGATGTGGCGCGGGCAGTTCGCTTCATCCGCCAAAACGCGGACGCATACGGCATTGATCCGGACGACATCGCCGTGATGGGCTTTTCCGCCGGCGGCATCCAGGCGGGCGAATTCCTGATGCACTACGATGAGACGGTCACCGGCACGGCGCTGGACAGCCGTTATGTGCCCGACGCGCTGGACGCGCTCCCGGCGCACGCCTCCGCCGCGGGCATGATCTATTCCTTTTACGGACGCCTGAGCGTCGGCAATATGGACCCGAACTGGCTCGCGCAGGGCGAGCTGCCGCCGACCTTCTATGTCTATGGCACGGAGGACCCCTTCTTTTCGCAGCTCCAGCGGCAATATGACGTGCTGCGGGAGATGGGTGTCGCCGCGGGGCGGATTGTGCTGGATGGCTGGCCCCACGGCTTTGGTTCGGATGGCGGCTGGGTCAGCGACTATGCGGCCTGGCTGGAAGCCGTTTTTGCGCTCGACGATGCTGGACGGTGATCTGCTTCAGCATCGGACAACACGTTTTTCAGACAAGGAGGAACACATCATGAGAAAAGACTTTGGCACAAAGCCCTGGCTGTACCCGCTGCCCGTGCTGATCGTCGGCAGCTACGACGCGGAGGGCCGTCCCGACGCGATGAACGCCGCGTGGGGCGGCATCTACGAATCGAATCAGGTCATCCTGTGCCTGAGCGAGGGCCACAAGACCACGAAGAACATCAGGGCGCGCGGCGCGTTCACCGTGAGCATCGCCGACCGTGCGCACCTGGTGCAGGCGGACTATGTGGGCATGGTGTCCGCGAATGTCGCGCCCGACAAGGTGGAGCGCTCCGGGCTGCATGTGGTGAGAAGCGCGCATGTTGATGCGCCGCTGTTTGACGAATTCCCGATGGTACTCGAGTGCAGGCTGGTCAAGGTCGGCGAGGACGGGCACATCATCGGCGAAATCGTGAACGTCAGCGCGGACGAGCGGATTCTCGGCGCAGACAGCCAGATTGACGTAGGCAAGCTCGAGCCCATCTCGTTCGATCCGGTGCACAGAACGTACCGCGTGCTCGGCGAAAAGGTCGGCAACGCCTTTTCGGACGGCGCGGCGATGGAAAAGAAGCATTGACGGAAAGGATCGAACGTCCATGAATGAACAGCTTCACCTGACGCTCAGCAACGGCGTCACCATGCCGATGGTTGGCATCGGCACCTTCCTGCTCACGCCGGACGAGGCGGAGGCTTCTGTATTTCGCGCGTTCAGGGATGGCGTTCGCCTCATCGATACGGCCAACGCCTACATGAACGAAAAGGCTGTCGGGCGCGCAATGAAGCATTCCGGCCTTGACCGCAGGGACATCTTCCTGGAGACGAAGCTCTGGCCCGCCTTCTATGAGCAGGAGGATGCCGTGGAGCGCACGCTTGCGCGCCTTGACACGCCGTACATCGACCTGCTGCTCATCCATCAGCCCGCCGGCAACTATGTCGCAGGCTACCGCCAGATGGAGCGCGCAGTCAAGGAAGGCAAGGTGCGCGCCATCGGCCTGTCCAACTTTGACCGCGCGCAGATCGAGGAGATTCTCTCCGTCTGCGAGGTGCGGCCCGTGATTCTGCAGACCGAGGCGCATCCATATCATCAGGAGACGGCGCTCAAGGCGTTTCTGGCAGGCGAGGGCATCGCGCTTCAGGCGTGGTATCCGCTGGGCCACGGCGACAGCGCGCTGCTTGGGGAGCCGGTCTTTGCCCGTTTGGCGGAGAAGTACGGCAAGACGAGCGCGCAGATCATCCTGCGCTGGCATGTGCAGGCGGGCAACGTGGTCATCCCCGGCTCCAAAAACCCGGCGCACATCCATGCAAACTTCGACCTGTTCGACTTTGCGCTGACCGATGCGGAGATGGCTGAAATCGAGGCGCTCAATCAGGACAAGCGCTACTATACCAGCACGCCGGAGCTGCTGCGGCGCTATGCCGGGATGGTGCCGCCGGTGGACGAGCAGAAATAAGCATGGAGGTACACATCATGAAGAAAACAATCGGTCTGCTGCTGATTCTTTTGACTCTTGCGGCTGTCGCTGCCGCCGAGGACAGGGAACCGCTCATGATCTACGATCAGGGCGTATTCTCCGCGGGCGGCACCGTGACGGAGCCGGTGGTAGGGGAATACGACGCGACAACCAACTGGCTGGATACGACGCGCGCGGGCAATACCGCGCATGTCGATCACGCCAGCGTGCTCTACCAGATTCCGGTGAACGACAACGGGAACCCCATTGTCTATCTGCACGGCTACGGCCAGTCCAGAACGGGCTGGATGAGCACGCCGGATGGGCGCGAGGGCTGGGCGACGATCTTCCTGCGCAACGGTCACAGCGCGTTCCTGGTCGATCAGCCCCGTCGCGGTGAGGCCGGCTCCACGGTCAGCATGACGGCGGACGGATTCCTCGACGCATGGGCGGAGGATTCCAAGGACTACAAGCCCGGTGATCAGGCGTGGTATACGCATTTCCGCATCGGGCGCGTCGCGCCGGAGCGCTATGAAGGCTCGCGGTTCCCGGAGGGCGCGGAGGCGCAGAACCAGTTCTTCCGCCAGATGACGCCCAATACCGGCAGCTTCGATCAGGCGGTTGCCGCCGCGGCGCTGACCGAGGTGATGGCCGAGGTCAAGGCGCGCACGGGAAACAAGGCGATCTTCATGACGCACTCTCAGGGCGGCGCGGTCGGCTGGGATGTGGATGTGGAGAACATCTCCGCGATCATCGCCATCGAACCGGGCGGAGCGCCTGCGGTGGACTCTGAGCAGTATAACAAGCTGCTTGCGGCGAAGATCCCGGTGATCATCTACTTTGGCGATTACATCGACAACGGCCCGGAGGACATCGCCTCCACAGGCTTCTGGGGGATGATCCGTGACGGCGCGCTCGCCTTTGCCGAGGCGTACAACGCGGCAGGCGGCGACGCGACGGTGATCGAACTGCCCCAAATCGGCATCACGGGCAACAGCCACTTCATGTTCCAGGAAATGAATAACGCCGAGATTGCCGGGCATATTGAAGCGTGGCTTGCCGAGCGCGGGCTGAACTGACAGAACCTGATGCCAGTAGGCACCTTTGGGTTGAAACCTGATGAAAAGACGAGACTTCTGCGGAGGTCTCGTCTTTGTTATCATGGTCTTGCGCTCCGGAAGGAGCAGCAAAACCTGATGGGAGGCTTGATGAGGCCGCGTGGCCGGTCAACGCGTTCATCCATTCCAACGATTTCACCGGCAAAAAAGTGATTCCCTTCTGCACGTCCTCCGCGTCTGATCTGGGGGATAGTGCGAAGCTGCTGGCGCAGATGGCCGGAACCGGCGAATGGCTGGATGGCGTGCGTTTCCCCTCGGGCGTGACGGAGGATGAGGTAGCTGAGTGGCTTGACAGTCTGGCGCTGTAAAGCAGGGCTTTGACGCCTGATGCCAGAATACCGGCGTCGTGGAGAGCGCTCCCCCCATTTTCCTTTTGGTTTGCAACGAAAAAACAAACTCCCGCTTCTCGCGAGAGTTTGTTGATGGCCTGAATGCTGCGGGAAGCAGTCCTCCCGCAGCACCTTTGATTCAGCCCGCTGTCTTACGCCTTCCCGCTCATCGCGCGCTCGGCCTGCTCGACCAGGCGCTTGGTCATGTAGCCGCCGATGTAGCCGGCCTGACGAGAGGGCAGGTCGCCGTTGTAGCCCTGCTTCAGGTTGATGCCCAGCTCGCTGGCGATCTCATACTTCATCTGGTTCAGCGCGCCCTTGGCCTCCGGCACGACGGTCTTATTGGTGCGGCCGGAGTTCTGGTTCTGCTGCTGCGCGCCCGCGTTCTGCTGGGCGTTCATGCCGATATTCTGCTGCTGATTCTGATACATAGGATTTGATCCCCTTTCTCATACTACGCAAGGTCAGTACTGGCCGGCCATCTGGCTCTCCGCCTGCTCCACCAGGCGCTTGACCATGTAGCCGCCGACGTAGCCCGCCTCGCGGGAGGTCAGGTCGCCGTTGTAGCCCTGCTTGAGGTTGACGCCCAGCTCACGCGCGATCTCATACTTCATGTTGTCCAGCGCGTTGCGGGCCTGCGGCACATTGATCTGGCTGCTGCCGTTCTGGTTGTTTGCCATGCTGCTTTTCACCTCCAATCGGTTCAGCCCTATTGTGTCGGCGCGAAGGATGCGGTATCCTGACAATTTACGTCTGCGTATCCATGGAAAGCGCGAGGAAAGGCGCGAAAGCTGTTTTTGCGTCTTTTCAATTTTGCCTGGATGGTGTATAATCGAACGGAATCACTTACACACAGCAGGAGGCGTTCACTATGGCAAGAGGCGGTTTTCCCGGCATTCCGGGCGGCAATATGCAGCAGCTCATGCGTCAGGCGCAGAAGATGCAGCAGCAGATGATGCAGATGCAGCAGGAGCTGGACGCGCGCGAGTATGAGGGCACGGCTGGCGGCGGCGCGGTGGCCTGCAAGGTCAGCGGCAAGCGCACGCTGCTCTCGCTGACGATCAATCCCGAGGCGGTCGATCCCGACGATGTGGAGATGCTCCAGGACATGATCGTCGCCGCGGTCAACGACGCCCTCAAGAAGGGCGAGGACACCCGTGAGGCCGAGATGGCCAAGATCGGCGGCGCAGCCGGCATGGGCGGCATGTTCTGAGCATGGCCGGGCAGATTGAACCGATCGCCAGGATGGCGCAGCAGCTTTCCCGGCTGCCGGGCATCGGCGCCAAGAGCGCGCTGCGCCTGGCGTATCACATCGTATCGCTGCCGGAGGAGCAGGTGCACGAGCTGGCCAGCGCCATCTGGCAGGGCCGCAAGGCGGTGCGATACTGCTCCATCTGCGGCAACTACACGGTGGACGATCCGTGCCCCATCTGCGCGGACGAGCGCCGCAGGAACGGCGTGCTCTGTGTCGTGCGCGATCCGCGCGACGTGGCGGCGATGGAGCGCATGCGCGATTTCAAGGGCAGATACCATGTGCTGCACGGCACGATCTCCCCGATGGAGGGCATCGGGCCGGAGGACATCCGCATCCGGGAGCTGCTCGCGCGCGTGGGCGAGGAGGATATCAGCGAGGTGATCCTCGCCACCAATCCGGACATCGAGGGCGAGGCGACGGCCAGCTATATCGCCCGGCTGCTCAAGCCCATGGGTATTCTGGTCACGCGCATCGCGCACGGCCTGCCGGTGGGCGGCGACCTGGAGTACACCGACGAGGTCACCCTGGCCAAGGCCATCGAGGGGCGGCGGGAGATGTGACGTCGCGCAAACTGAAAAAAACCGGAGCGGATTCAATCGTCGCTCCGGTTCTTTTGCGTTCATTCAGATGGGTTCATTCCTTCTCGGCGAAGACCAGGCCGAAGACGCCCGGGCCGACGTGCGTGCTGATCGTCGCGCCGACGGGGGAGGCGTCCTCCTCGCGGCAGGCAATGCCCAGCGCGCCCAGCTTCTTCACCAGCGCGAAGCAGTTCTCCGGCATGTAGGTGAAGATGGGCAGCGGCGTGAAGCGCTCGTCGATCTCGTGCTGCTGGATCAGCTTGATCAGCGCGGCGGTCGAGCGGTGCATGCCCATGCCCTTGCCGGCCATGCCGACCTTGCCGTCCTCCGTGATGGTGACGATCACCTTGAGCTGCACCAGGGAGCCGAGCGTCGCCGCGGCCTGCGGGATGCGGCCGCCGCGGGCGAGGTAGTCCAGCGTGTCCAGGCAGGCGTACAGGCGGATGCGCTTTGTGAAGCGGCGCAGCGCCTCGGCCAGCTCGGCGGCGGAGAGCTTTCCCTCGTCGCGCAGCTGGCAGGCGTGCAGCACGAGGAACTTCTCCGCGGTCGCGGCCTGAAGGGAATCGACGATGTGGATGTCGTCGTAGTCGATCATGCTGCGGGCAAGCGTGGCGCTCTGCACCGTGCCGGACAGGCTGGAGGAGAGCAGCACGCACACCACGCTGTCGCCGGCGGCCTTCGCCTCCTCAAAGTGGGTGAGGAAGGCGTCGGGCGAGGGCTGCGAGGTCTTGGGGTTCTCGCCGGCGGTCAGGCGGCTCCAGAAGATGTCGGGGGTGAGGGTCACGCCGTCCTCATAGGTATCCTCGCCAAAGACGATCTGGAGCGGGACGGCGGTGAGGCGCAGCTGCTTGAGCTCGCCAGCCGTAAAATCGGCAGCAGAATCGGTGATGATGCGGATCATAGGTGCTTTCCTTTCAGTCATTTGGTCCCGGATGGTTTCAAATCCGGCTGGGGGATGGCAGCTGCTTCGGCCCGGCGATGATTTCGTCGAGCGCGCGGGTGATGTCCGTAAGCTCCCGGGAGACGGCCAGCGCACGGTCGATGCCGATGCGCTCGATCAGCTGGCGAAGCAGCCGTTCGACGCCGCTGTGCTCCCGCAGATAAGCCGCCTTTCCGGCTGCGGTGAGGCGGATGTGGATGAGCCGCCTGTCCAGCTCGGCGCGCATGCGGGTGATGTAGCCCTGCCTTTCCAGCGTCGTCAGGATTTTGTTCATCTGGCTCTTGAGCAGGCGGGTCTGAGTGATCAGGTCGGTTGCAGTCAGCGGATCGCCGTCCTCGCCGTGACGCAGCAGGAGGCCCATCACATGCGCCTCGTTGTAGGTGAGCGAGGTCACCACGCGCGTGTTCCACAGCACGGAGGTGAGGTTCAGCCAGGCGTCGAGCAGCAGATCACCGGCATGGGTGATGTCGGGCATGGGCAGCCTCCTTTGCAAAAAGGTTCAAGAAATGAACAAGACAGGGGTATCATAAGCCATAGGCGGGCTGCTGTCAAGCCCCATCGGCCCGGAAGATGCAGATTTGCACGGATTGCCCAAAGGGATGGGGGACGTTTATTGCGGATATCTCGCCCTGTGCGCCGGCGGCGGGAGAAGACGAATATGGGGGCGATCAGATCATCAGGCGGTTGGCGGCCATGGCCCCGTAGGGATCGCTGAAATGGGACAGATCGTTGAGCGTGATCAGCGTGCGGCGGCCCTGCCGGCTCTCCAGGACGCTCAGTGAGCCGTTGCTCACGTCAAAGCGGGAAAAGCTGGTCAGCGGCGTGTCCGTGACGGCGCAGAAAAGCGTCTTGAGCAGCGCCCCGTGCGAGACGACGGCGATGCGCTCCAGCCCGGCGCTGTCCCGCTCGGCGGCGTCCAGCGCGGCGAGGGCGCGGGTTTGCAGCGCCAGCAGGGATTCGCCGCCCGGCGGGGCAACGTGCGTCTGATCGGCAAAATACGCGGACGCGGCCTCGGGAAAGCGCAGGCAGGCCTGCTCGCGCGTCAGCCCCTGGAACGCGCCCATGCAGACCTCGTTGAAGCCGGGGGCGGGGCACAGCGGCGCGCCGGCTGCGCGTGCGACCGTCTGGGCCGTCTGCACGGCGCGCAGCAGCGTGCTGTGGTAGACGCGCTGGATGTGCAGCCCCGTGCAGCGCGACGCGGCGGCCTGCGCCTGGGCGCGGCCCGTGCCATTGAGCGGGATGTCGCAGGTGCCCTGGAAGCGGCGCAGCGCGTTCCAGTCGGTCAGGCCGTGGCGGATGAAGAAGATGAGCATATGCGCCTCCGCAGGATGAATCTATGCGCAGTATAGCAAAAGCGGCGCGTCCTTTCAAGTCGGGCGTGGATTTTCACGTCGATTCCCGATGATTTTTGCGTCAGCTTCTGGTGAAGACTTGACAAAACCGGGCGCAGGTTCGATAATAAGAGTGACATATTCTGATCATGGCAACGAGCACTTCACAATGAATACGGAGGGATTTTCCATGAACAGTCAGTGGGCTGCATATCAGCAATCCGAGGCGTTCGCCGCCCGGGTGGCGACGCTCTATGGCGCGGGCGAGGCGGAGCTTGCCAGGCAGAAGGCACGCTACGGCAAGCTGGTCGAGCGCTTTGAGCAGCGCTTCGGCCAGAAGCACGGGGCGCTGTGCTTCTTCTCGGCGCCGGGCCGCACGGAGATCGGCGGCAACCATACCGATCACAACCACGGCAAGTGCCTGGCCGGCGCGGTCAATCTGGACACGATTGCCTGCGTCGAGAAGACGGATGACGGCGTCATCGTCGTGGACAGCGAGGGCTTTGCTCCGATCACGGTGGAGACTGCTGACCTTGGCATCCATGAAAAGGATTACGGCACCACGCTGGCGCTCATCCGCGGCACCGCCGGGGTGATGAAGGAGCTGGGGTATGCCGTCGGCGGCTTCCGGGCGACGGTGTCCAGCTCCGTGCTGCGCGGCAGCGGCCTGTCCTCCTCCGCGGCGTTTGAGATCCTGATCGCCGCGATCCTCGACGGCCTGTACAACGGCTGGGTGGTCGATTCCAAGCTGCGCGCGGTGATCGCCCAGAAGGTGGAGAACGTCTATTTCGGAAAGCCCTGCGGCCTGCTCGACCAGATGGCGGCCTCCGTCGGCGGCATGGTGGCGCTCGACTTCGAGACGGCGGACGCCAAGGTCGAGGCGATTGCCTGCGACTTCGCCGCCAAGGGCTACGCGCTGTGCGTCGTCAACACCGGCGGCGATCACGGCGACCTGACCGACGACTACGCGGCGATTCCGGCGGAGATGAAGGCCGTGGCCGCGCAGTTCGGCAAGCAGGTGCTGCGCGAGGTGGCGCCCGAGGCGTTTGAGCAGAATATCGGTCGCCTGCGCAAGGCGGTGGGCGATCGCCCGGTGCTGCGCGCGATGCACTTCTACGACGACAACGCGCGCGTGGACGAGCAGGCTGACGCCATCCGCAGGGGCGACCTGGGCGCGTTCTTTGCTGCGGTCAACCGCTCCGGCGACAGCAGCTGGAAGCTGCTGCAGAACGTCTACGCCCGCTCGAATCAGGAGCAGATGGCGATGGGCATCGAGCTGAGCCGCCGTTTCCTGGCCGGCGACGGCGCGCAGCGCGTGCATGGCGGCGGCTTTGCCGGCACCATTCAGGCGTATGTGCCGCTGGCGCGCCTGGACGCGTATATCGCGCTCATCGAGGACGCGTTCGGCAAGGGCAGCTGCACGCCGCTGATGATCCGCCCGGAGGGCGCGGTCATGATGCCGATGGAAGCCTGACGGCGTGGCGCAGCACAATCGCATTTTGCGGGGGGATTGCCGTGAGGCAGTCTCCCTTTTGCTCGGGCGCCTTTGGGCGGAGGGCCTTGCGCGCATTTTGCCCTCTGCATCCGGTACGCGGCGGCTGCGCCGGGCTTGAAAACCCATGCGTGGATATGGTATAATACATGCTTGTACGATAATCGGCATCCGCGCGCAGGCGTGCCGGATGCTCAAGCTGGGGGATCACCGATGAAATGGTTTCGTGAGCATATGTGGCTGCGCAAAATCGGCATGATGCTGCTGGATTTGGTGCTGATCACGCTGTCTGTCTATGTGAGCATGGAGCTTCGCTTTGAGATGTTCGTGCCGTCACGCCATATGAAGACGATGATGGACGCGCTGCCGGTCGTGCTGGGATCGTATATGATCTGCTATCTGGTCGGCGGCATCTACCAGATCATGTGGCGCTATGCGGGCGTGCGCGATGTGGCGCGGCTGTGCCTGCTCAGCGGCATCGCCTGCGGGATCACGCTGGCGGTCAACCTGTTCATGAACCTGGGCCTCTTCCGCGGCGTGCTGATCCTCATTGCGCTGATCGCCACCATCGCCGTGGGCGGCTCGCGCATGGTCTGGCGCGTGTTTTCCAAGGATCGCATCCCCGGCGGGCTGGGCGACGCGATGCCGGTGATGGTCGTGGGCGCGGGCGAGGCGGGCGCCTATGCCGTCAACATCTGCAACAAGAATCCCAAGCAGATGGGCAAGCCGGTGCTGCTGGTGGACGATTCGCCCAGCAAGCAGGGGCTGCGCATCCAGAACGTGCCCGTCCGCGGCAAAACAAAGGATATCCCCAGGCTGGTGGCCCGCTACGGCATCCGCGAGATCATCGTGGCCATCCCCTCGCTGGGCAACAGCGGCAGGATGCAGGAGATTCTGGAGCTGTGCAATCAGGCGCACTGCCACACGCGCATCCTCTCCGAGCCATCGGACACCGCCGGCGGCGACGGCGCGCCGTTCATCCGCGAGCTGAACATCGCCGACTTCCTCTCCCGCGATGAAATCGAGCTGGACACGGACTCCATCGCCGGCTATCTTTCCGGCAAGACGGTCATGGTCACCGGCGGCGGCGGCTCCATCGGCTCGGAAATCTGCCGGCAGATCATGCGCTTCAGGCCCAAGCTGCTGATCATCTTTGAAATCTACGAAAACTGCGCGTATGAGTTGGAATACGAGCTGCGCCAGAAATACGGCCCGAATTGCCCGGTGCTCACGCTGATCGGCTCCATCCGCGACCGGCAGCGCCTGGACGAGGTCTTTGAGATGTATCGCCCGCAGGTGGTCTTCCACGCGGCGGCGCACAAGCATGTGCCGCTGATGGAGCGCAGCCCGGCGGAGGCGATCAAGAACAACGTCTTCGGCACGCGCAATCTGCTGGAATCCGCCAGCAGCCACGGCGTGGAGCGCCTGGTGCAGCTGTCCACCGACAAGGCGGTCAACCCCACCAACGTCATGGGCGCGACCAAGCGCATTACGGAGATGCTCATCCAGCGCTACGGCGAGAAGAC
>JBJEYK010000206.1:0-22953 GCA_051886775.1 Candidatus Ventricola sp.
ATTCCATGCCCTGCCACACGCACGAGCGCCGCATGGAGGTCTACTTCTACTTCGAGCTCAAGGACAACAACGTCGTCTTCCACATGATGGGCGAGCCGACCGAGACCCGCCACGTCATCCTGCACAACGAGCAGGCCGTCATCTCTCCGTCCTGGTCCATCCACACCGGCGTGGGCACCAGCAACTACACCTTCATCTGGGGCATGTGCGGCGAGAACCAGGAGTTCGACGACATGGACAACATCGACCCGATGGACCTGCGCTGAGCGCGGCTCCGTCATTTCATCAGCACGCCATTTGATAAGGAGGTTTTTCCCATGAACGAGTATATGAAGAGCTTCGATCTGAGCGGCAAGGTCGCGCTGGTCACCGGCGCTTCCTACGGCATCGGCTTCGCCATCGCCAAGGCGCTCTCCGCCGCGGGCGCGACCATCTGCTTCAACGACCTCAAGCAGGAGTTCGTCGACAAGGGCCTGGCCGCCTATGAGGCCGCCGGCATCAAGGCGCACGGCTACGTCTGCAACGTCTGCGACGAGGAGGGCGTCACCAGGATGATCGCCCAGATCGAGCAGGAGGTCGGCGTGATCGACATCCTGGTCAACAACGCCGGCATCATCAAGCGCATCCCGATGATCGAGATGAGCGCCAGCGACTTCCGCCAGGTCATCGACGTCGACCTGAACGCGCCGTTCATCATGTCCAAGGCCGTCATCCCGTCCATGATCAAGAAGGGCCACGGCAAGATCATCAACATCTGCTCCATGATGAGCGAGCTGGGCCGCGAGACCGTCTCCGCCTACGCGGCGGCCAAGGGCGGCCTCAAGATGCTGACCCGCAACATCTGCTCCGAGTACGGCAAGTACAACATCCAGTGCAACGGCATCGGCCCGGGCTACATCGCCACCCCGCAGACCGCGCCGCTGCGCGAGCTCCAGCCCGACGGCAGCCGTCATCCGTTCGACCAGTTCATCATCGGCCGCACCCCGGCGGAGCGCTGGGGCGAGGCGGAGGATCTGGGCGGCCCGGCGGTGTTCCTGGCCTCCGATGCGTCCAACTTCGTCAACGGCCACATCCTCTATGTGGACGGCGGCATCGCGGCCTACATCGGCAAGCAGCCGTAATGACACCATACAACGGAATCACCAAACGATGGCCCCGGCAATGCCGGGGCCATCGCTGTTTGACTTGACTGGATTGTAAGCCGCATTACAGGTCGAGCTTCAGGTCGTCCGGCCCGATCCAGCCCCAGCGCCGGAGCACGGCGGCAAACAGCGTGCTCAGCACGGCGGGCAGGACGAAGCACACCAGCAAAAGCCCCAGCCAGTCCATTGCGGTGATGGCGGCCTTGGCTCCGCCGGCGACGTCGCTCACCCAGCCGGTGTACACGCCGATCTGCCCGACGAAGCCGCAGGTGCCCATGCCCGAGGACACCGGCGAGCCGTTCATCTCCAGATGGAACAGGCAGGTCGCGACAGGCCCGGTGATCGCGGAGGCGAGCGTCGGCGGGAGCCAGACGCGCGGATTTTTCACGATGTTGGGCATTTGCAGCATGCTCGTGCCGATGCCCTGGGCGACCAGGCCGCCCCAGCCGTTCTCCCGGAAGCTCATCACGGCGAAGCCGACCATCTGCGCGCAGCAGCCGGCCACCGCCGCGCCGCCCGCCAGGCCGACCAGCCCGAAGGACGCGCAGATCGCGGCGGAGCTGATGGGTAGCGTGAGCGCCATGCCGATGAGTACCGACACGACGACGCCCATCAGGAAGGGCTGAAGCTCCGTCGCCCACATGATCGCCTGGCCGACGGCGTTGGCCGCGCGGCCGATGGGCGTGGCGACCAGCGCCGCCGCGCCGATGCCGGAGAGGATGGTTACCAGCGGGGTGACCAGGATGTCCACGCGTGTCTCCCTGGAGACGAGCTTGCCCAGCTCGCACGCGATGATGGCCACGACGTACACGGCCAGCGGGCCGCCGGAGCCGCCCAGGGCGTTCGCCGCGAAGCCGACCGGGATCAGCGAGAACAGCACGAGCGACGGCCCGTGCAGCGCCGAGCCGATGGCCGTGGCAATGCCCGGGCCGACCATCAGGGAGGCCAGGCCGCCGATGGTATAGGCGATCTCCTGCCCGCCCGCGCGGAGGGTGACGACCGGCTGGGTGAGGAAGCCGATGTGAAGCTGCTGGCCGAGGGTGTTGAGGATGGTGCCCACCAGCAGCGTGCAGAACAGGCCCTGCGCCATCGCGCCGAGCGCGTCGATGCCGTAGCGCTGGAAGGTGCAGGAGACGTCCTTGCGCCGCAGCCAGCTTTTCCATGATGCCATATGCAGGTCTCCTTTGGTGAAATGTGCGCTCCATTATACACCCGTACGGCGGCGGACACAACCCATTTTGCACAGTAGCCCGCCCGGACAGTGTAATCCCGAAAAACCGGGGCCGAACGTCCCCATATTTTTGTTGCGCTGAATATAACGGCATGATATACTATCATTTACGATATTGTACAATGCGGAGCAGGGCATTCGTCATCGATTGCCGCGCGGGAGGAAAACGATGCAGCACGGCCAGAATAAGGAAACCGCCAAAGCCGGCAGGAGACTGCTGGAGTTCTGCGATATGAATCAGCTGTACAGGCTGCTGGATAACTGGTGCAAGAGCTGCGGCATGGCGACGATGATCGTGGATACCGAGGGCAAGCCGGTCTCCGAGGATTTCGGGATGACCGAGTTCTGCCGGCTGATCCATTCCTGTGAGCAGGGCCGGGCGTGCTGCCGGAAAACGTGGAAATCGGACCTGGACGGCGTCTATGAATGCCCCTTCGGGTTCTGCGACTTTTCGATTCCGATCGCCCTGCCGGACGGGCAGGTGCTGGGCAAGGTGCTGGCCGGGCAGGCGCTGTCCGTCATGCAGACGGATGAAGCCATCCTGCAAAGGACGGCGGAGCTGGGGCTTGACAAGACGGCGGTGATGGACGCCCTTTCCCGCGTCCACAGGAAAACCGAGAAGGAAATGCAGGGCGCCTATGCGCTGCTGAAGGAAACGCTGACCTTCTTCATCGAGAAAAGCTATGCCGTCTGGAAGACCAGAAATGAGCTGAAAAAGGAGCCTGCCAGGAAGGACAGGGTGCTTTCCCAGATCACCCAGCTCATGTACAGCTATAACCTGACGGTGGATCTGGCCTCGGAGGGCTATACCCTGATCACGGGCACGGGCATGGAGCGCACCGTTGCCGAATACAGGCGGCACGAGAATTACGGCGAGCTGCGGGCGTTCCAGGGCAGCGTCATTCATCCGGCGTACCTGGGCCGCTTCAATCAGCTGACCGACTTCACCTCGGCCAGAAGCAACCCGGCTGAAAACGGATACAGAGGCTCGCTCGAGTACCCGGTGCTCTATCCGGGCAATGTGGAATACGAGTGGCATGAGATCAACGTGTTTGTCGACACGGAGGATGACGGCACAAGAATTGCGAACATCCTGGGCCGCGACATCACACAGGCTCACAATGCGCAGGAGAGAAACGAAAAGGAGCTTCGCGCGGCGGCTGCGAAAAACCAGATCCTGTCCGAGCTGACGAAAATGCTGTACAGCTACAACCTGACCCTGAGCCTTCGAACCGGCAAATACAGCATGATCATCGGCAACGGCATGACGCAGTTCATGGAGATTTTCAAGTCCACCGACGACTATGAGACGGCGTACAGCAAGAAGATCTCCTATCTGGATCCGGAGTACGTGCAGCAGTTTGCGGCGCTGGCCAGCCTGGACGCGCTCCGGGCAAGAGCACGCGCGAACGGCTTTATCGGCAACCTGGAGTATGGCGCGCTGACCGACTACGGCGAGGAATGGCACGAGATCAACGTGTTCATCAGCACGGACGAGGCCGGCGAGCCGGTCGCCAACATCCTGGGCAGGGACATCACGGAGGCGCACAGGCGTCAGGAGCAGCGGGAGAATCAGCAGAAGGCGGCCATGGCCCGCGACCAGCTGCTCTCCGGCGTGACCAAGATGCTCTATGGCTACAACCTCACCGTCAACCTGGAGAGCTGGACATACTCGCTCATCACCGGCACCGGCATGAACGCAGTGCTGGAAACCATGCAGCATGGCGACGACTATGTGCTCCTCCACGCGAAGCTTTTGCAGGGCATCGCCCCGGAGGACAAGGGAAAGCTCGAAAATCTGGTGGGCATCCCGGCGCTTCAGGAGAGAAGCCGCGCGACGGGATTTGTGGGCACGATTGTCTGCCGCGTCATCTCAGGCGACGCCGATGAATGGCACGAGGTTAACCTCTTCATGGGCGCCAACGAGGACGGCACGCCTGTGGCGAACATTCTCGGGCGCGACGTGACGCAGGCGCACGAGCAGCAGGAGGCCAAGGAGCGCGAGCTGCGCGCCTCTGCGGCGAAGGATCAGATCCTGTCCGACATCACCAAGACGCTGTACAGCTACAACGCCACGGTCAATCTGAACACGGGCAAATACAGCCTGATCGTTGGCACCGGCATGGAGGAGTTCATCCGGTCCTTCTCGCGGACGGATGATTATGAAAGAGCGTGCGAATACCTGCTGGAAAAGGCGCTCCCGGAATACCCGGCGGAAATGAACCGGCGCTTTTCATTGCAGGCGCTGCGCGAGCAGCAGAACCTGAGAGGCCACATCGGGCAGATCGAGTACGCCGCCATGACGGAGAAGGGCATCGGCTGGTTTGAGGTCAACGCCTTTATGGGCGTGGACGAGGAGGGCAACCCGATCGCCAATATTCTGGGCAGAGACGTGACCGAAACCCACGAGGCGCAGGAGCGGCGCGAAAACGAGCTGAAGGCGGTCGCGGCGAAGGACCAGATTCTTTCCAACATCACCAAGACCCTGTACAGCTACAACCTGACCCTGAACCTGGACAGCGGGAAATACAGCCTGATCGTCGGCACGGGCATGAAGGACTTCGTGGAGATTTTCGAATCCACGGACGACTACGAAACCGCGTACCGGCAGAAGATTCAGTATGTGACGGCGGATTGCAAGGAGGCCTTCGCTGATTTCAGCAGCCTGGCAGCCCTCAGAAGCCGAAAGGACGAAAGCGGCTATATTGGCAATCTGGAATACTCCGTCAGCACGGACAAGGGCATCGAGTGGCACGAAATCAACATCTTCCTGGGCACGGATGAAAACGGCGCGCCGATTGCCAACATCCTCGGCCGCGACATCACCGAGGCGCACGACAAGGCGGATACCAAGGCGCAGCTGGAGATTGCCAATGCCGCCAGCGCCGCGAAATCCGCGTTCCTTTTCAACATGTCCCACGACATCCGCACGCCGATGAACGCGATTATCGGCTTTACGGAGCTTTTGGAAAAGCATCTGGACGACAAGGAGCTTGCGCTGTCCTATATCAAAAAGATCCAGACCTCCAACGAGTTTTTGCTCTCGCTGATCAACAACGTGCTGGAGATGGCGAGAATTGAAAGCGGCAAGGCCACCCTGGACGAGACCTACTGGGACGCGCACGCCTTCAACGACACGCTGTTTGCCATGTTTGATTCCCAGATGAAGGAAAAGGGCATCACGTTCACGAGGGTCAACAGGGTCGTCCATCCGGACGTGCTCTGCGACGAGACGAAGCTGCGCGAAATCTTCCTGAACATCCTGAGCAACGCGCTCAAATATACGCCCGCCGGCGGAAGGGTCAGCATGAACCTGACGGAGATCCCCTCCGACAGGCCGGGCTACGCCATGTATCAGACGGTCATCGAGGACACGGGCATCGGCATGTCCGAGGAATTCCTCCCCCACCTGTTCGACGAGTTCTCCAGAGAGCGCTCCAGCACGGAGAGCAAGCTGAACGGCACCGGGCTGGGCATGCCCATTGTCAAGAAGCTGGTGGAGCTGATGCAGGGCACCATCAGCGTGGAGAGCAGGGTGGGCGTGGGCACGCGTATCACCGTGACCCTGCCTCACCGCATCGCCCAGGACGTCGATACCCGGAAGCTCATTGAAAAAGCGCAGGCGTACGACGAAAGCCGCTTCGCGGGAAAGCGCATCCTTCTCGCGGAGGACAACGAGCTGAACGCGGAAATCGCCATCACCATTCTGGAGGAAGCGGGCTTTCAGGTGGAGCATGCCGCCGACGGCGTCATCTGCGTGGACATGATGGAAAAGGCGCCGGCGGGCTATTACGACCTGATTCTGATGGATATCCAGATGCCGAACATGGATGGCTACCGGGCGACCCAGACTATCCGCAGGCTTTCCGATCCCGGGAAGGCGGGCATCACCATCGTCGCCATGACCGCCAACGCCTTTGAGGAGGACAAGAAAAACGCCTATCAGGCGGGCATGAACTGGCATATCGCCAAGCCGATCCGGGTGGAGGAGCTGATGTCGGCGCTGACGGAAATCCTGGGGGAGCGGTAAATTCCAGCCTTCCTGCAGAAAAGAATGTGGGGATCGATGCGCTTTCCTTGCATTTTCTGCGGGGCGGGGTATATAATGATAAATAAATGGATTGTTTTATATGAACCGGCGGGCATTCAGGGCTGGACGATGCTGGGCATGGCCATCACGAAGAATATCATCGATATGATGGGCGGCGCCATTGAGGTGCACACGGAGCAGGGGAAGGGCACCGAATTTGTCATCCGCCTGATGCTGAATCTTCAGCCCCGGCACCACGGCGTGGAGAAGATCAAGGAGCTGGAGGGGCTTAAGGCGCTGGTGGTTGACGATGATTACAACACCTGCAACAGCGTGACCAAAATGCTGACGCTGGTGGGCATGCGCTCGGAGTGGACGCTCCACGGGAGGGAAGCGGTGCTTCGCGCCATGCAGGCGAGCGAGAACAACGACGCGTTCCACGCCTACATCATCGACTGGCGCTTGCCGGATATGAACGGCATTGAGGTGACGAGGCAGATTCGCAGCCTGGGGGACGACACCCCGATCATCATCCTGACCGCATATGACTGGACGAACATCGAGAAGGAGGCAAAGGAGGCGGGCGTCACAGCCTTCTGCTCGAAGCCCATGTTTATGTCCGACCTGCGGGATACGCTGATGACTGCAATCGGACAAAAGCAGGCCAAAGCCGCGGATGCGCCCCCGCACGACAAGGACGCCTCCGACTTTACCGGAAAGCGCCTGCTGCTGGTTGAGGACAATGAGCTGAACCGGGAGATTGCCTTTGAAATCCTGAGGGAGTACGGCTTTCAGATTGACACTGCGGAAAACGGTGCGGAGGCGGTCGAGATCATTGCTTGCGCAAAACCGGGTGATTTCGATCTGGTGCTGATGGATATTCAGATGCCCATCATGGACGGCTACGAAGCGACGAAGAGGATCCGGGCCTTGGAAAACCCTGCATTGGCGAGCGTCCCGATTGTGGCAATGACAGCCAACGCGTTTGAGGACGATCGAAGGGCGGCGATGGATGCGGGGATGATCGGCTTTATTTCCAAGCCCATCAGCATCAAGGAAGTCGTTCAGCTGTTTCATCGGATTTGGAATGCGCGGTGACGGCCGGAGCCGGAAGCGCGGCGATACGCACGATAGGACAAGGCGGCTGATTGTCTCGATCAGCCGCCTTGACCCATGCGGTGAATGCGCCGCTGCAGGGCCCGATGCGCATTCACAGATAGCGGCAGGGCCGGGGCTTCGCCGGCTCGGGAAGAATTCGCAACGGAGGCCGATCGTATGTATCATATGCAGAACCCATGCATATCGTGTAATGACAGAGCTTGTTTTGTGAAATGACTTGCTTTTCTGAGCGCTTGAGGTTACAATGTAACTTGGATTATTATTTGTGACCCCGGGCGGCGCAGGGGGAAGCGCCCTGCGGGGCACGCCGCAGCGTTGGGAGATTTGTTACCAGAGGAAGACCATTGTCGGGAGGAAGGAAAAACATGAAGAGATTGACCTGTGTATTGCTGCTGCTGGCCGTGACGGCGATGCTGCTTGGCGGCTGCGGCAGCCAGGGCGGCAAGGAAGAAAACCCGAATGCCGTGCAGCAGACGGCTGAGCCGAAGGCGGAGGAAAAGGAGCGGGTCGTCGTCGCCTGCTGGGGCAATCAGATGCTGGACAGCTATACCCAGTACCTGTGCGACCTGTTCCCGCAGGTGGAGTTTGAATTTGTGCTGGCCACCAATTCCACGGATTACTACCGCTTCCGTCAGGATCACGACGATATGCCCGACATTCTGTCGGTGCGCCGCTTCGCGCTGAAGGACGCGGTGCTGCTGCGGGACTATCTCTATGACCTGAGCAACACCGAGCTGGCGGCGACCTACTACGGCTCGTATCTGGACAGCTATACCTATGACGACGGGTCGGTGAACTGGCTGCCCACCTGCGCGGAGGTGGACGGCATCATCATCAACAAGACCCTGTTTGACGAGTACGGCGTGCCCGTGCCCACGGATTACGCCAGCTTCGTCGCGGCCTGCGAGGCCTTCGAGGCGGCGGGCATCCGCAGCTTTGTCTCGGACTTCTCCGCCGACTATACCTGCATGGAGGTGCTGCAGGGCGCGTCGATCCCCATGCTGCAAAGCATCGAGGGGCGCAAGTGGCGCCAGCAGTATGAGAGCGGCGCGACCCACGAGCTTTCCGAGGAGGTGTGGCTGCCCGTCTTTGAGCGGTTCTTTGACTTCAAGGAGAAGGTTGGCCTGGGCGCGGAGGATGCCGCCTATCCCAACAGAACCCCCAAGGACATGTTCACAGAGGGCAAGGCCGCCATGTTCCGCGGCACCGGCGCGGACGTCATCACCTACCCCGGCCGCGGTCAGGACGAGGTGCTGCTGGTGCCGTATTTCGGCCAGAACGAGCAGGACAACTGGTATCTGACCTACCCCACCTTCCAGATCGCCGCCTCCAAAAAGGGCATGGACAACCCGGAGCGCGAAAGGCTGATTCTGGACATCATGACCGCCATGGTCAATCAGCAGGGACAGGATCACATCTCCTACGGCAAGAACATGGTGCCCTACAAGAAGGACGTGACGCTGGAGCTGATGCCGGAGATGGACAACCTCTCGCCCTATGTGGAGCAGAACAAGCTCTATATCCGCCTGGCCTCCAACGAGATGTTCCGCATCTCCAGGGATGTCGTGCAGATGATCCTCACGGGCGAGGTCACATCCCCGAAGGAAGCGCTTGACGCCTTCAACGGCGAGCTGGCATCTGAGGAGCCCGGCACCGAGATCGCCGCCCATATCGACACCGCCTACTCCAACACGTTCGATCCGGAGCATGGCAATCAGGCGGCTTCCGCCATCGCCAACACCATGCGCTCGATCTACGGCGTGGATCTGGCATTCATGCAGGCGTGCTACGTCGCCAGCGACATTTACAGCGGCGACTATTCCCTCAAGGACCTGGGCTATCTGGCCAAGAACGACGGCGGCTGGCCGGGCCTCATGGAGCTGACCGGCGAGCAGGTCTATACGCTCGTGGAGAAGACCCTTTCCATGACGAACAACCGCGGCGCGGTCTGCAACGACAGCACGCTGTATGTATCCAGCGGCTTTGAAATGGACATTTCCAGAACGGACGGCGGCTACAAGCTCAACGCGCTGACCATCCAGGGCAAGGAGCTGGACCGCAGCGCGGCCTATTCCTTCCTGATCTATGGCGACCGCGACTGGTATATGTCCAAGGTCATGGATGAGATGGGCGTTACTCAGGTGGATATCTCCGGCCCCAAGGCGGAGCCCTGCCTGATCAAGCGCCTTGTGGAGGACGGCGGGCAGCTCGAGGCGCCCACGGATTATATCACCCTGCGCTGATTCGGAATCGGATGGCAAGGGCGAAACGGGCAGAAGAAGGATGAGGTGATGCCAAATGAGAGAAAAGAGACGCGCATCGAGATATCTTTTGCCCGCCGCCCTTGCGGTGATTCTGGTGCTGTCCCTGGTTTGGGGCATCCGCTACATGCGTAATGTGCTGATGAAGCTGACCATTGACGAGCGCTCCTATCAGCTGGAGGAGATGGTCACGCAGATCCGCACCAACCTGAAAAGTGGCCTTCAGACGCACTGGAATCTGGTGTCGGGCCTGAATAACGCTGTGCAGGGGAGCCATTTTGAGAGCGGCGGCGATGTGCGCGACAATATCGCGCATCTGGAAAATGATTTCTGCACGGACCTGTATGGCTGCCGGGTGATGCTGCTCGACGAGCAGGGCACGGCGTATGTGAGCGATGGCCCTGCGGGCATCTGGTATGATGTCAGCCATCTTGTGGATGGGAAAAGACGGCATACCTTTGTTTCCGAAACCGACAGCATCGACGGAAGCTTTCTGGTGTTCTCCCAGGAGCTGGATACCCCCATCACCATGGGCGAGAATCAGGTGCGCTTCACCCATATCGTGCTCCTCAAGGACATTCAAACCGTCAAGCAGTATTATACGACCACGACCTACGGCGGAAGCGCAGCCACCTATATCATCAGGAGCAACGGCACGCTGGCCTATTTCGATGCGGATGCGGACGATATCATCGGCGCGCGGAACGTGTACAAGGCGCTCAGGGAAGCGCAGTACGTTCGGGAGCAGAGCTTTGATTCGGTCAAGCTGCATCTGGATCAGGACGGGATTGCTGTCGCCAACATTTTGCTGAACCAGAGCGAGTATTACTACTGCCTTGCATCGCTTGATGACTACGACATGACGCTGATGCTGCTGATCCCTGCGGACGCTGTGGCAGCCAGCACCATGAGCATGATGGATTCCACCATCAGGACGCTGTCCATCTTCATGTTGATTGTGGCGGCGCTGCTGCTGCTGGCAGCCGTCAGCTTCGCCAATGTTCAGCGCACCTCCCAGCGGGTGAAGCTGGAGCAGGAAACCAATAAGGAGCTGAATCGCCTTCGCATGGCGGCAGAGTCGGCCAATTCGGCAAAGAGCACGTTCCTGAACAACATGTCCCACGACATTCGCACCCCCATGAACGCCATCATTGGCTTTACGAACATCGCGCTCAAGCAGAATCCCAAGCCCGAAATCAAATCCTGCCTGGAGAAGATCGTCGACAGCTCGGAGCATCTGCTGACCCTGATCAACGACGTGCTGGACATCAGCCGCATTGAAAGCGGTAAGATTCAGTATACGCCCGCCCCCGTCGATATTGCGGCGGTGGCGGACACCGTTGTGAATGTGACCAGCGGCTTCCTGTCCAACCGGAATATCACCTTCAGCCGCCATCTGGAGGAGCCGGAAGGGCGCTATGTGCTGGCGGACGCCGTGCGGATTCGGGAGGTGCTGGTGAATATCCTCGGAAATGCGGTGAAGTTCACCCCGGACGGCGGGACGATTGCCTTTGATGCCAGCTATCTCCCCGGCGCGGATGCGCAGCATGTCGTTGTGCGCTACCGGATCGCGGATACAGGCGTTGGCATGAGCGAGGACTTCATTGAACACATCTTCGACGAGTTTTCACAGGAGGAAAACAGTGCCCGTACCCAGTACAAGGGCACCGGCCTGGGCATGGCCATCACCAAGCGGTACGTCGACCTGATGGGCGGTACGATCAGCGTGGAGAGCCAAAAGGGCAAGGGCTCCACCTTCACCGTGGAGCTGCCCCTGGAGCTGACGGACGGCAGCAGGATTCAGAAGCAGGATTATTCCGCCGCCAGCGATGACCTCGCGGGCGTGAAGATCCTGCTGGCAGAGGACAACGACCTGAACGCGGAGATTGCCACGATTCAGCTGGAGGAGCTGGGCGTCCGGGTGACCAGAGCGGCGGACGGAAGGCAAGCGGTTCGCGCCTTTGCGGAGAATCCTCCGGGCACCTTCGACGTCATCCTGATGGATATCATGATGCCGGAGATGGACGGCTATGAGGCCACAGCAGCGATTCGCGCGCTTGCAGGCCGGCCCGATGCACCGCAGATTCCCATCATTGCGATGACGGCCAATGCCTTTGCGGAGGATGTGCAGGCCTCCATGGACGCGGGCATGAACGGGCATCTGTCCAAGCCCATCGTGATGGGCGAGGTTGTCAAGACGATTGCACGGAACCTCGATACCTGAACGGGGGCAAGGCATGCGGGAAGCTCCGGGATCTCAGGGCCCGGATTGCACGGCAGTCCCGCGCCGCCCCTCGCCCGGACAATGAAACTAACGCCCTCCTGCTGCAGCGAAGAAGCTGCGGCAGGAGGGCGTCCATTTGGCGGGGAAGCCCGAAAAGGCGGAAAAAGCGGTCCTGCCCCGGCGGGAATCCGAGGCAGAACCGCGTGATGCGATGAAATGCCGCGCCGGGCGCGCCCGATGCCCGGGGAGCAGCCCAAACAGGCCGTGCTTTGGATTATTCGCCCGCCTGCGCGCCGGCAAACGTATAGTTCACGCCGTTGTTCTGGCACCAGGTGTGGGCGTAGCTGCCCTCCACGACGGTGGCGGTCAGGCTGGTGCAGTTATAGAAGGCATACGAATTGATGCTGTTGACGCCCGCCGGCAGGTTGATGCTCTTCAGGCTGGTGCAGTTCATGAAGGCGTACATTTCGATACTCGTCACGCTCTCCGGCAGCGTAAGGCTCTCCAGACTGCTGCAGCCAAGGAAGCAATTCCGGGGGATGGCCGTGGGGCCCTCCGGCAGCACGACCTCCTTGAGAGCGGTGCAGCCATCGAACGTGTCATTCCCGATATTGGTACAGCCTTGCGGGATCTCGATCCGCACAAGCGATGTGCAATCACGGAAGGCGCCTGAACTAAGGAACGTCAGTTTCTCGGGCAGCACAACCTCGGTCAGGTTGGCTGCACACGAAAAGGCATAGACTTGAATCTCCGTGACGTTCTCCGGGACGACGAAGCGCGCCCCGGCCTTCGAAGGCAGGTAAAGGAGGAGCGAGGTGCCATCCTGGGTGTAGAGCACGTCGTCCACGAGCTTGTACGCCGTATTGCCCGGATCGATCGTGATGGAGCTCAGGCTGGCGCAAATGCCGAATGCGCCTTGCCCGATGAAGCTTACGCTGGCAGGAATGTGCAGCGCCTTGAGATGTGCGTTGTCTGCAAATGCATAGTGGCCAATGTGTTCCAGCCCTTCCGGCAGGCGGATTTCGGCCAGATCGCAGTGCATAAAAGTGAAATGATCGATCACCTTCAGCGAGGAGGGCAGCGAAACGTGCCGCAGCTTCTCGTTATCGAAAAACGCGTTGTTCCCAATCTCGGTCACGCCCTCCGGGATGTGAACGCTGGTCAGGCGCTGATCGTAAAACGCTTTACTGCCGATCGCCCCCACCGGCCCGTTGATCCACGCGGGGATCACGACGTCCGTATCCGGGCCGTTGTAGCCGGTGATGCATATCGGGTAATTCATAGTCACGTTAAAATACTGGGACGGGGTCGGCGTGAGCTGCGCAAAATCATAGTTCACGTGGTTGTCCTCGCACCAGGCGTGGGCGTAGCTGCCCTCCACGACAGTGGCGGTCAGGTTGGGGCAGCCCGCGAAGGCATTCTCCCCGATGCTGCCGACGAACCACGGCAGGTTGATGCGCTTCAGGCTGCTGCAGCCCTTGAATGCGGATGCACCGATGCTCTCGAGGCCACCGGGCAGCACGACCTCCTCCAGCAGGCTGTCGCCGATGAAGGCCTCCGCCTCGATCGCCGTCAGCGATGCGGGCAGGGTCATTGTGGCGGCGGATTCCGACACCGCAGCACCCGCGCCGAGGAGCATCAGGGCAAGCAGGCAGGCGATCAGGCTCATCATTCTGTTTTTCATATCCATGCACCTCGCTGTTTCCGGTTTTTGTCTGCATGATCTTGATCCTATCATAGCATTTTTAGCCGATTCTGTCCATTCCATGTTTTCAAAAAGAATTTCCGTTTTCATTTCTTCGGAACCATTCCATGGCTCTGACAAGGAAATGGACTGAAACCGCCGGGCCAGGCGTTTGCCGCATGCCGCGTGAAGCCCGCGCGGCAGCACGTCCATACGCGAACCGGCTTGATCTGCATGCCGACCGTAGGGGGATTTGACAGTTGCGAATCGCGTTCCTTATAGACGGGACAAGGCGTTCCTCTATGAGCGCGCGTGAGTAAGCGACTCCGCGAAGACCTCAACGTCATGAAAAGCAAGCCAAGCCGCAGGATTCACTCATTACGGTTTGCACCGCCGAATAAAAGCGGCATTCAACGTCTGAGAACGCCCGCTGCTGTCCGTTACTGCATTCCGGAATGGATTGACCCAAGCCTTGTCCAAAGAAGCGTATGTGATTGGTGAAGGCGTTGCTGCCGATGGTTGAGACTTCTGGACCGATGCAGATGGCCGTTCCGCCGAAGGCATAGGAATGTGACGCAGCACATCTGCGTGGATCGCACGAGCTGCGCCGGGCAGCAGCGCCAGGCGGCCAAGCGCTTCCGCGATATCGCCGAAGGATCTGATGCCGCCGAACACGGATGGGTGGATTGTGAATTGATTTGTGGTATAATGGATTGAACTGGATTGGCCTTTCTGATGGGGAGGCATACGCTGCTACGGCAGCAGAATGGAAGGGTTGCCTGCTGGCGTCAGTGGGATGCCTATATGAGTACAACGAAGAATGACTGGATCATGGGAAGGAGGTGTCGCCTGTGAGGATCGCCATCGTGGAGGACGAAGCGCCGCAGCGTGCGTTGCTGGCGGCCCACGTGCGGGAGGCGGCGCAGCGGCGCGGCACGGACGTCGACGTGCTGGAGTATGGCGACGGGGAGGCAATCGCGCGGGCGGACACGTCGGTCCTGGATCTGATCATGATGGACATTGATCTGCCGGGCATGAGCGGCATGGAGGCGGCAGCGGTCATCCGCAGGCGGGATGCGCAGGTGCAGATCGCCTTCTGCACCAATCTGGTCACGCGCGCGCTGGACGGCTATGCCGTGCAGGCACTGGATTTTCTGGTCAAGCCCGTGAGCAGCGAACGAATCGGCGAGCTGCTGGACAAGGCAGCGCGCATGAGGGAGCAGCAAAGGCCCCGGACGCTCACGCTGCGCGCGCAGGATCACGTGCTGATCGTGCCGGTTGCGGATATCCTGTACGCGGAGACCTACGGGCGCAAGCTCCGCCTGCACACCCGCCGGGAGACGATGGATCTGCGCATGACGATCGCCGCGCTGGAGGAGCAGCTCCCCGGGCACGGCTTTTTCAGGGTGCACAATGCCTGCCTGGTATCGCTGGCGCACGTCCGGCAGATCATCGGCCTGGAGGTGGAGGTTGCCGGGGACAAGCTGCCCGTCAGCCGGCACAAGAAAAAGGCGTTCATTCAGGCGCTGACCGACTATCTGGGGGAACAGCTATGATCTTTGCTTTTGAATCGACCGCGCTCGTCGCGGCGTTTTCGGTCTGCTTCGGCCTGATGGAGGCCGCGCTGCTCTTCGCCTTCCTGGATCCGCTTGCCCGGACGGAGAAGAGCCGCTTCGGGGATCGCAGGGATCTGCAGGCAGGCGCGATGCTGCTGTGCGCGCTGGCGCTGGGCGGCTGCGCCTTCGCGCAGAACCACATGTCCATGATCGGCAACGTGCTGCTGCACGGCTGCATCGTGACGGCGGCGGTGGCGGCGCTGCTGCGCATCCGCTTTGTGAAGTGCCTGTACCTGGCGCTGGTCTTTCACCTGTGCATGGATATCGCCAAGACGGCGGTGCTGGATATCCTGCCCTTCCTGCACGATGTCAAGAACAGCCTGAACCCCGCCGACAAGGTGCTTCAGGTGCTGCTGGTGTGCGCCATCGCGCTCGTGCTCGTGCTGGGGCTGCGCGGCATGGTGTGCCGGGTGCGCATGCGCGCGCCGTCGCCGGAACAGACGGTGTCGGTGTTTCTGCCTGCGCTGCCGTACATCTACGTCAAGTACGTGCAGTACCGCTCCTTTGCGATCGACAATACCGATCTGACGCAGGACATGGGCATGCTCAATTTCATCATGTGCATTCTGGCGCTGATGATGGTCGTGCTGACGGAGCGGACGCTGGATGCCGCGCTGGAGCGCGAGGAGGCCATGCACGAGCGCCTTTCGCTGGAGCGCCAGCGGCTGCAGATGCAGGAGCACCGGCAGAAGATCGACGAGATGAACCGCCGCTCGCACGACATGCGCAATCATCTGTCGACCATCGCTGCGATGAGCGGCAGCCCGGAGGTGCAGGCGTATGTGAAGCGACTGCTGCCCGCTTTCAAGCCGATCGCGGTGCTGAGCATCACGGGCTGCGAGCCGCTGGACGTGCTGCTCTCTCGCAAGATCGACGAGTGCGCGCGCATTCACGCGTCGCTCGTGCCGTGCGTGGCGGAGGAGGCGCTGGCAGGGCTGCGGCAGCTCGGCGCGCCGGACATCTGCACCATCTACGGCAACCTGCTGGACAACGCGATCGAAGCCGTCGCCGCCCTGGAGGAGGGCGCCGCGCGCGAGATCGTGCTGCGCACCGGCATGCGCGGCGGCCTGCTGATCATCCGCACGGAGAACCGCTTCTCCGGCGAGCGCAGGCGCAATGCGGATCACGGCTTCGCCACGACGAAGGAGGATGCCGGCGCGCACGGCTTCGGCCTGCGCAACGTGGGCGACACGGCAAGGCGGCTGGGCGGCGAGATGACGGTCGGCGTGCAGGAGAGTTTGTTTATTGTCAATGTGCTTTTGCCGGTTTCCTGCGGCGGGGCGTGCCAACCAGACACGTAAAACGACCAACGGCGCAAAACCCCTTCTTTCTCCTTTGTGATTGTGATAACATACGCACAAGTCGGGGCGGCCAACCGCCCAGCAAAGGAGAATGAGCATATGAAGAACATCATCAGCGTGCTTCTGTGCGCCTGCATGCTGCTCGCCCTGCCGCTTGCCGCGCAGGCGGAGAGCTATGCGGCTGCGGCGAAGGGCTTCGGCGGCGATGTCACCGTCACGGTGACCGTCGAGGAGGGCAAGATCACGGCGGTGACCGCCGAGGGCATCAGCGAGACCCCGTCGATCGGCGGCGCGGCGATGCCGGCGCTGGCGCAGGCCATGGTGGATGCGCAGACCCCGTACGTGGACGGCGTGTCCGGCGCGACCCTGACCTCGAACGCCATGATCGAGGCGGCTGCGGCCGCCTGCGCTGCGGCTGGCCTTTCCTTTGAACAGGCGGAGGCCGTCAAGGGCGAGGATGAGACGGCGGAGTGCGATGTGCTGGTCATCGGCATGGGCGCCTCCGGCTCGGTGGCGGCCCTCTCCGCCGCGGAGAACGGCGCGAAGGTCATCGGCATCGATTCCTCCGCCATGCTCGGCGGCATGGGCAATGCCGCGCAGGGCATGTTCGCCATCGGCACCAGCCTGCAGAAGGAGCGCTACGGCGACGATCTCGGCTCCGACGAGGAATACTGGTACAACAAGTTCATCGAGCAGAGCAACATGCTCGGCAACGCGAAGCTGATCCGCACCTTCGTGGCGGAGGCGAAGAACACCGTCGAGTACATGCTCGACCACGACGTGGCCTTCTACCTCTCCAAGACGGCGCAGCAGGTGGCGCACTTCGACGAGACGGTCATCTACCACCGCTGGAACAACGCGCAGCCGTTCGTGCACATCGGCGAGTATCTGGAGAAGAACAACGTCGATATCCGCTGGAACACCACGGCCACAAAGCTGCTGACCGATGAATCCGGCGCGGTGGTCGGCGCGGTGGCCACCAAGGCGGACGGCGGCGCGCTCACCATCAGCGCCAAGGCCGTGATCGTGGCCACGGGCAGCTTTGCCGGCAACGAGGCCATGATGCGCGAGGCGCTCGGCGCGGCGTACGACAATGTGTCCGTCATGGGCGGCTGCGACGGCTCCGGCCTGACGATGATGTACGAGGTCGGCGCGGCGAAGGGCGAGCTGCTGACCATGAACCACGGCGTCGGCCCGAAGGCGGCCTCCGGCCCGGACGGCGGCGCGATCAAGGTGGCGACGCACCTGACCATGAACACCCCGTGCCTGTGGGTGAACAACCAGGGCAAGCGCTTCATGAACGAGGATCTGCTCAAGGACACCGTCGAGTACTCCAGCGCGGTGCTGGCGCAGGGCGGCTATGCCTACACCATCGTGGACGAGAAGACGGTGGACCGCTGGGCGGACGCTTCCTATGAGAACACCGGCTCCTGGATCCACTACTGGGATCAGAACGGCATGCTGGATGCCGACGGCGAGCACACCATCTATCACGCGCCGATCGACAAGGCGCAGTTCCTGGCCGACTTCGAGGTGCTGGAGGAGACGGGCGACGGCATCGTCGCGGCGACGCTCGACGAGGCGGCTGCGTTCATCGGCTGCGATCCGGAGGATCTGAAGACCACGGTAGCCAACTACAACGGCTATGTCGCCGCGGGCAAGGATGAGGAGTTCTTCAAGAGCGCCGAGGACCTGCTCTGGACGGTGGAGGAAGGCCCGTTCTACGTCACCAAGGGCTACAATGCGGTGCTTGGCGCGCTGGGCGGCGTGAACACCAACGAGAAGCTGGAGGTGCTCACCGACGCGCACACCGTGATCCCGGGCCTGTACGCCACCGGCAACAACGTCTCCGGCATGAGCGTTGCGGCGTATGTCAACATCGAGGGCACCGGCCTGGGCTTCGCGCTGACCTCCGGCCGTCTCGCCGGCGCGAACGCGGCTGCAGCGATCGCGGAGTAACCGTTTCAATTACCGACAATCGAGAAAAAGGATATCCGCTGTACGAGCGTATGGCGGATGTCCTTTCTTAGCAGCGGATAAAGCAAAAGACCACCGGACAAAGCTGTCCGATGGCATTCGTTATATGTTGCAAAATGTAACGATTATGACGCACCCGGCGGGACTGCTTCTGTTTTTGGAGGAAGCATGACATGCGATGAACTGATTAAGTGATCGATGCGGCAAAGCGGGAAATGGAGCACGCCGGTCCGACTCACTGGCGCGATCTTGCAAAGCACATCCGCCGCATATGACCGCTTGACTTTTCCGGCGGGTAGAGCGTATATGTCACTACAGGCTCATGCAGATTACTTCCTGCGCTTGTAGTCCTCGTCGATGCGTTTCTTCCATTCGCGCCCCAGCGGTTGACTGCTGCGCACAGCGCAAATGGTCTCGCTGAGCACCTCGTAATTGAGCGCAGTGCCCTCGCTGTCGCTGTGGTAGTTCACGGCCCGGTCGGCGTCGATGCCAAAGTGACCGGCAGTCTCCACCGCGTCGATGTTCGCGCCGAGGAACAGGAATTCCCAGCCGTAGCGGCTCTTCTGCCGCTCGATCATTTGCTTCACGCGGTCGCTGCTGTAATGGCGGCTGGCGTTCTCCATGCCGTCCGTGGTGATGACGAACAGGGTGTGCTCCGGGCGATCCTCCTCGCGGGCGTACTTGTGGACGTTGCCGATGTGATGAATCGCGCCGCCGATGGCATCCAGCAGCGCCGTGCAGCCGCACGCGACATACTGCCTTTCGGTCAGCGGCTCGACCCGCCGGACGTCGATGCGGTCGTGGATGACCTTGCTCTCATTGGAAAAGAGCACCGTCGAAACGAGCGCTTCGCCCTCAGCGGCCTTTTGCCGCGCAATCATCGAATTAAAGCCGCCAATCGTGTCCTTTTCAAGCCCCGCCATGGAGCCGCTGCGATCCAGAATGAAAACCAGCTCCGTCAGATTCTTTTTCATGGTTGTTTCTCCTTTCAGTCAGCCTTGCTGTTTACCGATATTGTGTACCCGCCATAGCGCTCCTCCCACCGGATGACAAGTCCGCGCAGGTCGTCATGGAGCAGGGCAAGCGCTTCATCGCGCAGGCGCACCATCGTGGCATCCAGACCGCTTCTGGCGTAGAAGGGCCATGCGATGGCGCAGGTGATGTCGGTCAGCGTGTCGCAGTCCCCGCCCAGCGAGACCGCCATGCGCAGCGCATCCTCAAAGCGCACGGACTCCAGAAACGCCGTGATGGCCTGCGGCACCGTGCCCTGACAGGTTTCGTTGAAGCGATAGCGCGGCCTGATTTCGTCCACCGTCTGATGAAGAGGATAGAAATGCTGCTCGATGTAGCTGCGGATGCCGTCCCTGCTTTCCCCGGTGCGCGCCAGATAAATCGCTGCTGCCACCGCCTGCGCGCCCTTGATGCCCTCCGGATGGTTGTGCGTCACCTCTGCGGACTGCTTGGCCAGCTCAAGCGCTTCGTCCAGCGTGGCGGCGACGTCCCCGCACGGGGACACGCGCATCGCGGAGCCGTTCCCAAAGCTGCCGTAGGGGCGGGGATGAGGGGAAACCAGCCAGTGCCGGAAGCGCCCGCCGTAGCCGCCCATCGGGCAGGGGTACTTCGCTGCGATCTGCCGCATGGAGGTCACGACATGATCTTTGAAGCCGTCGCATCCCCCGTTCGTCTGCATCAGCGCGCTTGCCACTGCGATGCTCATCAGGCTGTCGTCGGTGTAGTTGCTCCCCGGCGCAAACAGCGGAAAGTCCTTTGTCTTGATGCTGTGAAACTCGTAGGTCGAGCCGGCGATGTCGCTGATGATCGCTCCAATCATGAAAAACGCCTCCCTGTCTTTGATGAACTCAGTCTATCAAAAACAGGGAGGCTTGTGGTCGCTTGCAAAGCGACAAATCAGTAACCAAGCGGCTGCAGATCGAGCCCGAAGAGAATCTGGTTGATTTCCATGATGTCGTAGTTGCCCGTCATGATGCAGTATTCGACGACGATGTCCGCCTTGCTGCTGTGGGACAGGGCAAAGCCCGCCTTCATGAGCATGTCCTTCGTTTCATCCAGCGACAGCTCCAGCGCGATGGCAAAGGCCAGCGCCGTCTGCTTGCCGGGCCTGTATTCCGGGATGTTCTTGATCTTGTTGAACAGCCTGCGGTCCACGTTGGCCCGCTTGTAGCATTGCGCGTCGGTCATGTGCTTTTCGTCGATCTTGCGGATGAGCATCTGCGCAAAGCTCTCGTCCACCTGACGGAGCATGTCGTCCAGGCAGACATCCGAAGCCATGTCCGGCGCGCAGCATTCCTCCGTCTCCGCTTCGGTTGCCTTTGCTTTTTCCAGATACCGGCTCTGAAGCCGCATCCGCATGGATTCGCCGGGCGCGCTCAGGTGTTCATCGACATACACGTCGTCGATGTAGGCTTCAATGTCCTTGAACAGCTTGCTGCTGACCTCAAAGGCGTCCTTCGAGAACACGACGATGTAGACCGTCATGTCGTGATCGAGCAGGAACTGCGTGATGGTGTCCATCGCCACCTTGAGCGCCTGCGCCTTGGGATAGCCGTAGACACCGGAGGAAATCAGGGGAAAGGCCACGCTCTCGCAGTGGTATTTGTCCGCAAGCGTGAGCGAGTTTTTGTAGCAGGCGGTCAGCAGCTCACGCTCGCCGTGATGACCGTCCTGCCAGATGGGGCCTGCGGTGTGGATGACGTATTTGCACGGCAGGCGGTACCCGCGGGTGATCTTTGCCTCGCCGGTTCTGCAGCCGTGCAGCGTCCTGCACTCTTCAAGAAGCTGCGGCCCTGCGGCGCGATGGATGGCGCCGTCCACACCGCCGCCGCCCAGCAGGGTCGTGTTGGCGGCGTTGACGATGGCATCCACCGACATCTTCGTAATATCGTTTCTGACAATCTCAAGCGGCATGAGCCTTTCCCTCCTTGTCCCGGAACCGGGTTTTTATGCAGACTGGTATTCCATATCCGTCAGCGCGGCAGCAATGACCTCCTCCGCGTTATAGCCCGGATTCAGCCAATCGGCAGTGGCGTCCGGCGGCAGCAGCACCGGCATCCGGGGATGGATAAACGCGATGCCGGGGGCCGCGTCTCTGGTCAGGATGGTAAACGCCGGGACGATCACGCCGTCATGATTCTCCAAATGATAGATGCCTGCCAGATACAGCATATCCGCGTGTGCGGGACGAATAGCGTATTTCGTCCTCGCTGCGCCGCGCCTCTCCCACTCGAAGTAGTGGCTGGCGGGGATGACGCAGCGTCGCTGGCGCATGCCGTCTTTGAACATGGGCTTTTGCGCAGCGGTTTCAGAGCGGGCGTTGATGATGGGGCGACCGTTGGGGAATGCGTATCCCCATCGCATGGCAAAGGGCTGGACATCCTGCTTCCGGCTGTTCGCCAGCACCGGGACAATATCGGAGGGGAAGATCTCGCCGGAGGTTTTCAGCCCTTCCGGCGTCTTTTTGCGGTTCAGTTCGTCAATCATCCGGCTGAGTTCATCGGACAGGTCATCCTCGGCGATGTAGTAGCGACCACACACGGGTGATTCCCCCTCTCTGGACGGCTGATGGGATACGATCTGGGGCTGGGGTTTACGCAGGACAGAATCGTTTCAGGAGCATTGATTCGCCCATTGCAGCAGCTCAGTCTGACTTGCAGACGGGCTGAACACTCTTCCGTTCAGGAATCTGGCTTCCGGGCAGCTGGACGCAAGCCGCTTGACCGTATCACCCAGCCCGCTTCCGCCGGACGTTGCAAAGGGAATGATGGTCTTGCCGGACAGGTCATGATCCTCAAGGAAGGTATTGATGATCCTGGGCGCGACATACCACCATATGGGGAAGCCCAGATAGATCGTGTCATAGTCTGCCATGTTGTCGCGGAGCATCTCCATTTCAGGCCGGCAGGAAGGATCGCTCATCTCAACGGAGCTGCGGGACGCATGATCCTGCCAGTCCAGATCCTTCTTTGAGTATCGAACCCTGGGGGCTATTTCAAACAGATCCGCACCAATCGCTTCTGCAAGATGCTCAGCCACTTTGGCAGTACAGCCACTCGCGGAGAAGTACGCAACCAGTTTCCTACTCATGTACATGCACCTCATCATACAGTGTGATTCCATAGCCACTATTATAGCAGGTTTTCTGTTTCTCTTCCACTATAATGTCCCTCGGAAGCCATCTGTCACAGAGGATGCAGAGAAGGCATGGCGCAAGGTTTTCTGAGCGACGTTAGAAATGCAAACAGGAATCATTGAATCCGCTAATCCCATCTAACCGACGCTCTAATAAGGGGAAAATATGATACTATTTTCTCACCAAATCGCCCAATAAAATCCAGAATGTGGTATAATGTA
>JBJEYK010000207.1:0-5073 GCA_051886775.1 Candidatus Ventricola sp.
AATTGCTTTCACTAGAACCTGAATCTAGCGCGTCTGCCAATTCCGCCATTCCCGCTTGAACGGTCATTATTATAGTATGCCGGTGGCATTTTGTCAAGATGTTTTTGAAGAATCTGACTTTTGTTCGCGAAAATGCCGTCGAAACTTGCATCACAGGGGATTATTTGATACAATAGGGCCGATTCTGGCTGCCGCTGCGCGCAGGGCAGACCTTGGAAGGCTGCTGTACCCCTAGGGCCGCTGTGGGCGGTCGATTGCTTGTCGGGTATCCTGAGCGAACCCGAACGGAGGAATGCAACATGAAAAAGAAGCTGGATGTCCTGTACCTGACGCAGCTGGGGCTGCTCGTCGCTGTGGAGCTGGTCATGAAGATGATCGGCCTGGGCAGCGTGCCGGTTGGCCCGCTGTATATGTCGTTTCTGACGGTGCCTATCGCGGTGGGTGCGATCGTGATGGGGCCGCTGGCGGGGATGATCCTCGGCGGCGTATTCGGAATGGTGAGCTTTATGGATGCCGTCCGCGGCGCGTCGATCATGACGTCCAACCTGCTGGCGGTGTCGCCGGTGCACACGTTTATCCTGTGCTTCGGCATGCGCGTGCTGATGGGCCTGTGTGTGGGGCTGATTGAGCGAGGCATGGAGCGCGTCTGCCGCAGCAGCACGGTCAATTGCTTTGTAGCGTCGCTGAGCGCGCCGCTGCTCAATACGCTCTTTTTCATGGGCTATATCGTGCTGGCTTTTTATCAGACGGAGTATGTTCAGGGGCTTGTCGCGGCAAAGGGTGCGGCGAATCCGTTCATGTTTATCGTGCTGCTGGTGGGCGTTCAGGGCCTGGTGGAGGCGGTCGTCTGCTCGGTGGCGGGCACGGCTGTCGCCAGCGGCATTCACAGGGCGCTGGGCAGCAGGAAGCGCTGATCGATCCGACGGGCTGGAGGTTTTTCGATGATCTTTGTGATGGATATCGGCAATACGAATATCAAGGCCGCAGTGTATGACGGTTCGCGCCTGCTCAAGCGCTGGCGCTGTGTGACCGATACAGCGATGACCTCCGATCAGTACGGCATCATCATGGCGGATCTGTTCCGCTATCACGAGCTGGATATGAAGGCCATCGAGGGAATCATGTTCTCCTCGGTTGTGCCGTCGATCAACTACACCATCGAGCACATGTGCCGGGATTACTTCCATCGCGACGCGCGTCTGCTCGTGCCGGGCATGAGAACCGGGCTGAACATCAAATACGAGAATCCGCGAGAGCTGGGCAGCGACCGCATTGCCAACGCCGTGGCGGTGTCCTCGCTCTACGGCGGGCCGTCTATCTTTATCGATTTCGGCACGGCGACGACGTACGGCGTCCTGTCGGCAAAGAACGAGTTTCTCGGCGGCGCGATTGCGCCCGGCCTGCGCATGATGAACCGCGCGCTGTCCTCCGGCACTGCGAAGCTGCCGTCCATTGAGCTGGTCGTTCCGCCGCATGTGATCGGCAGGACGACGGTGAGCAATATTCAGTCGGGCATCCTCTATGGCTATATCGGCTCGGTGGAGAAGATCGTGGGCGAGATGAAGCGCGAGCTTGGCTGCGCGCAGGCCAAGGTGATCGCTACCGGCGGCATGGCGCACATGGTCAAGAGCAATTCTGATGTGATCGACATCATCAACCCGGATCTGACGCTGACAGGTCTGCGGCTGATCTACGAGCGAAACCAGATATAAGGAAGCGGAGGCATTGAACAGATGGAGCGGATTGGAATCGGATTTCTGGGCTGCGGCAACATCGGCTGCGGCGTATATCGGCTGCTGAAGACCTATGGCCAGGAGATTGAGCGCAACGAGGGCGTCTCCTTCGAGGTGCGCCGCATGCTGGTTCGCTCCCTGGGCAAAAAGCGCGCGCCGGAGATTCCGGAATCCCTTCTGACCGACCGCGTCGAGGACGTGCTGGACGACCCGCAGATTGACATCGTCCTGGAATTCATGGGCGGGGAGGAGCCGGCTTCTTCCTATATGATTCGCGCGCTGGAGAGCGGCAGGACGGTCGTGACCGCCAACAAGATGGCGCTCGCCTCCCGTTGGGACGAGATCGTCACCGCAGCCAGCGAGCATGGCGCCGGGCTGTACTATGAGGCGAGCGTGTGCGGCGCCATCCCGATCATCCGCGCCATCAACGACTCTCTGCAGGCCAACCGCATCACCTCGGTGATGGGCATCATCAACGGCACGACCAACTACATCCTCAGCCGCATGAGCCGCGAGGGTGCGGCGTATGCCGATGTCTTGGCTGACGCACAGCGCCTGGGGTTGGCAGAGCCGGATCCGACGGCGGACGTGGAGGGCTACGACGCGGCGTACAAGCTGTCGATCCTCGCCACGCTGGCGTTTCATCGCCATGTGCCGGTCTCCTGCATCTATCGGGAGGGGATCACCGGCGTGACCCCGCTGGACGTGCAGTGCGGCAAGGAGTTCGGCCTCACGCTCAAGCTGCTGGGCGTTGCCAAGGAGGAGGACGGCAGGATCCAGGCGCGTGTGCACCCGACCTTCGTGCCCAATACGCATCCGCTGGCGGGCGTAAACGACGCGTTTAACGCCGTCTATGTGGACGGCCACGCGTGCGGCGAGATGATGTTCTATGGCCGCGGCGCGGGCGATCTGCCGACAGCCAGCGCGCTGGTGTCCGATCTGATCAAGGCGGCGAAGACCAAGCGCCATCCGCTGCCCGCCGTGCGCGCCGAACGCTGCGAGATGGCGCAGGACTGGTCGTGCGTGCACTTCGTGCGCATGCTGGCCAAGGATGAGCCGGGCGTGCTCTCGCTGGTCTCCGGGGAGTTTGCACGGCATGGTGTGAGCATCGCCTCCATGGTGCAGAAGGGGGAGCGCAGCGCGGAGGGCTTTGTGCAGTTGATCCTCCTGACGCATCGCGCCTCGGAGCGCTCTGTGCGCAGCGCGCTGGCCCGGCTGGACGGGAATCGCGTCTTTGTGGGCAGCGTCATCCGCGTGGAAGGCAACTGATCACGATTACATAGGAAAAATACGATAACGGCATGAGGAATCATGCCGTTTCATCTATGCATGGGTGTTTTTTTTCAGAACGTATGTAGAATATTGTATATGTGCAATTTGCACAAGTCGGCAAATACAAGCAAAAACGTCTGAAAAAATCGATGTCGGAAGAATCGGGGAAATCATGACGAAAAATGCAGGATAGCGTGAACAAAAAAGCAAATACGCTGTCGAAAAGACATGCATACAGTAAAATATGTTCCGGAAACGGTACCGAATGGATCGTTTTCAGCAGGAGGGAGCAGAACGAACAAAAGTTTCGATGTGATCAAGGTGAATAAAAATCGAGAAAACAAGAGATTTCTGGAGATATTGAGATATACAGGAAGATAAATTGTGTAAATAAGAAAAAATGATAGAATACAGGGTGAAGGAAATCAAAAAAAGCCCGTTTGATTGGCGCGAAGCCGGGGCTTTTTTGTGAAGTTAAGCAATTGCAAAACGTCCAGCAAAACCGTATAATGTACTCAAACAGACGCCCGTGAACGAAATCTACGGCGTTCGGATGAAGTTTGTACGACATTAAAGGGGGATTATTCAATGGCAAGCCTGAAGCTCAATCACATCTACAAGATCTACTCTGGCAACGTTACCGCGGTTTCTGATTTCTGCCTGGATATCGATGACAAGGAGTTCATCGTTCTGGTCGGCCCGTCCGGCTGCGGCAAGTCCACGACCCTGCGCATGGTGGCCGGCCTGGAGGAGATCTCCGAGGGCGAGCTTTACATCGGCGATCGCCTGGTGAACGACGTCGCGCCGAAGGATCGCGATATCGCGATGGTGTTCCAGAACTACGCGCTCTATCCGCACATGACTGTGTACGATAACATGGCGTTCGGCCTGAAGCTGCGCAAGAAGCCCAAGGACGAGATCGACAAGCTCGTGCGTGAGGCCGCGAAGATCCTGTCCATCGAGCAGCTGCTCAACCGCAAGCCGAAGGCTCTGTCCGGCGGTCAGCGTCAGCGCGTCGCCCTGGGCCGCGCGATCGTCCGCGATCCGAAGGTCTTCCTGTTCGACGAGCCGCTGTCCAACCTGGACGCCAAGCTCCGCGTGCAGATGCGCACCGAGATCACGAAGCTCCATCAGCGCCTGCAGACCACCTTCATCTACGTCACGCATGACCAGACCGAGGCCATGACCATGGCGTCCCGCATCGTCGTCATGAAGGACGGCTTCATCCAGCAGGTCGATACCCCGCAGAACCTGTACGACTATCCGACCAACCTGTTCGTCGGCTCCTTCATCGGCAGCCCGCAGATGAACTTCTTCAACGCCAAGCTCGTCAAGAAGGCCGACGGCGTGTGGGCCGAGTTCGGCGACAACGCCGTGAAGGTTCCGGACGCGAAGGTCCGCAAGCTCGTCGACGAGTCCTACATCGGCAAGGAAGTCGTCATGGGCATCCGTCCGGAGAACATCCACGACGAGGAGCGCTTCCTGTCTGTGGCCGACGGCAACCTCGTCGAGGCCCAGGTTGAGGTCACCGAGCTGATGGGCTCCGAGACCTACCTCTACCTCAAGACCACCGGCAAGGAGGGCAACGTCGTCGCCCGTGTCGATCCGCGCAGCACTGCCCGCAACGGAGACACCATCAAGGTTGCCTTCGAGACCAACCGTCTCCACTTCTTCGACAAGGATACCGAGAAGAGCATCCTCAACCGCTGATTTTGATTCCCGCGCCCGCATCGAAAGATGCGGGCGTTTTCTCTTGGCCGTCATTGCGCGGCTGCTCGTTGGCTTTGAGCTGTGGTTGCGCATGATTCGTGTGGCCCCAATGTGTATGGCTGCGCAGAGAATGCGCGCGAGGATTCTCTGATTTTTGTATAATTTCCATAAAATCACGGCATATTAACCTAAATTTGCGGAGATAATTTTCTGAATGTATGGATTTTTGATCGTCTTTACGCTATAATGAATCCGTATCTTCAATGAAGGATTGACGTTCTCGAAAGGAGAAGGGAACATGATACCCGAGAAGCGATTTTTGAATCAGATTCAGCAGGTGTTGGCTCGGCTGATGCGG
>JBJEYK010000208.1:0-5055 GCA_051886775.1 Candidatus Ventricola sp.
CGGCGCGCTGCATGTGCGCCATCGCCATGATCGGGATGTAGTGGCCGATGTGCAGGGAATCGGCGGTCGGGTCGAAGCCGACGTAGAAGGTGGTCGGCTGCTCGAGCTGCTTGTAGAGCTCCTCCTCGTAGGTGATCTGGGCGATGAAGCCGCGCTCCTTGAGGATGTCGAGAATGTGCTCAGCCATGGGGGATACCTCCGTTTCGTGATTGGGGTTGGAAGGCATACAAAAACGCCTTCCCGGTGTCAGGAAGGCGTGCAATACGCGGTACCACTTCCGTTCAAGGCTGCCTTGCGGCAAGCCTCCTCACTGCCCGCAGACACGGGCTGCACGCTGTATCCGGCGTACCGGCGTCCGCCTACTGGCCGGGCGTGCCGGCGTTGGGGGACGAGCTCCGGGATGTATTCGGCATACCGCCCGATACCGCCTCGCACCAAGCGGCGGCTCTCTGAATCGGGTGAGACATGCGTACTTGTTCCCATCGTCGCGTCTAGCAGTATTATAGGGGGAGACAGGGCGAATGTCAACCCTGATTTGCGCGAAACGCGCCGCTGGTTTCCAGCGTATCGACGATCATCGACAGCAGGATCAGTGCGCCGCCGAGCAGCTGCATGCCGGTCAGCGATTCGTGCAGCAGCAGCGCGCCGCCGATGCATGCGGCGACAGGATTGATGTTGATGGACAGCGAGACGGTCAGCGGGTCGCACGCGCGGATGGCGATGCCGTAGAGCAGATAGCACAGCGCGGAGCAGACGGCGGCCAGCAGGAAGACGCATAGCCAGGCCTTCGCGGATACGCTCACCCACGCGGCGCGCTCGCCAAGGGAGAAGGGGAGCAGCGTGACCACCGCGCAGACGGACTGCCACGCCGTCACGCGGGTGGCGCTGCAGGCAGCCATCAGCCTGGGGGAGACGAGGATGTAGCCCGTCCAGCACAGGCAGGCGCCGATCATCAGCAGGTTGCCCGCCAGCGTGCCGGAGCCCTCGCTGCTGTCGGCGCGGATGACCCAATACGCGCCCAGCAGCGAGAGCAGCACGCAAAGCCAGCGCAGGGGCGAGATGCGCACGCGATCGAGCACCACGCGCGATAGCAGCGTCATGACTGGCACCAGCGCGAGGATCAGCGAGGCCGCAGACGCGGTGGTCTGCCGCAGGCCGTTGTATTCAAAGAAGTAATACACCGTGATGCCCAGCATCGTGGTAGCGAAGGCGCGCGGCGCCCACTCGCGCAGGCGGATGCCGCCCTCGAGCTTCATGCAAAGCGGCGCCATGATCGCCGCCGTCATCACATAGCGCCAGAAGGCCAGCGTCATGGACGGCATGCCCTCGCTCAGCGCGGTTTTGGAAAAGATGAAGGAAAGGCCCCACATGACGTTGACGAAGATCAGCAGCGCCATGCCCTGTGCCTTGCCGATGGATTTGCGCATCAAAAGACCTCCTTTGTACCCGCGCTCTATCATACATTCCGCGCGCGTGTGTGTCAAGGCTGCCTTGCATCTGCGGACGATTTGCGGTAAAATAGGATCAAACGATCCGCAGCGGGACGCGCGGGTCACGCATCGCAAAGGGGAATGGGCATGCTGCACATCGTATTGGTTGAGCCGGAGATCCCGCAGAATACGGGCAACATCGCCCGCACCTGCGCGGCGACCGGCAGTGAGCTGCATCTGGTGGAGCCGCTTGGCTTCAGGCTGGAGGACAAGTATCTCAAACGCGCCGGGCTGGACTACTGGCCGCTGGTCAAGGTGCATGTGCATCCCGACTTTGCCCACGTGCTTGCCGCCTATCCGGGCGCAGCGTTTTACTACGCCAGCACCAAGGCGCCCCGGAGCTATACGCAGGTGGATTACCCGGAGGACGTGTTCCTCGTCTTTGGGCGGGAGTCTCGCGGGCTGCCGGAAAACCTGCTGGAGCGCGTGTACGACCGCTGTATCCGCATCCCGATGGTGGAGGGCGCGCGCAGCCTGAACCTGTCCAACTCCGTGGCGATCTGCGCCTACGAGGTGCTCCGGCAGCATCAGTTTGAGCATCTGCTGGAGCATGGGCGGCTCACCGGACGCGAGGAGATGCCCGGCGCGTGGATGGACTACCTGTGAAATCCTGCCGCCGCTTGACAGGCCGCCAGGCCATCTGTACAATGGGGCTAGAAAGGGCGTGGCACCGTGAAAAAGAAAAAGCAGAGGAGCCGGATCGGCTACCGGGTCGCGGCAGGCGTGATGGACGTCTTCGGCGTGGCGGCGGCATCGCTGGCCATCGTGGTGCTGGCGCTGATGCTGGGCAGCTTGATGACCTGGCTTCGGCAGGATCTGACGATGACCTTTGCCGACCTGACCGACAATATCACCGACGCGGTGATCATCTCCGACGGCGCGAAATAGCGCGGCTTTGGCGGGGCGGATGCGCCCGGCAGGCGAGAAGCAAAGGAGCGGATGCGCATGAATACATCCTGGCCGACGCTGACCGAGCAGGTCTATGCCTGTGACAAGTGCAGGCTCTGCCAGACGCGCCACAGCGTCGTGCTCGGCGAGGGCAATCTGCACGCGCCGCTGATGTTCATCGGCGAAGGCCCCGGCCAGCAGGAGGACGCGACCGGCAGGCCGTTTGTCGGCGCGGCTGGGCAGCTGCTGGACAGGATGCTCGCCGCCATCTCGTTGCGGCGTGAGCAGGTGTACATCTGCAACATCGTCAAGTGCCGCCCGCCGAACAACCGCGTCCCGGAGGCAGACGAGCGCGCGGCCTGTATGGACTATCTGCGCCAGCAGGTGGCGCTGGTGCGCCCGAAGGTGATCGTGTGCCTGGGCTCCACGCCTGCGCGGGCGCTGCTGGGCGACCAGATGCGCATCACGCGCGACCGAGGCGTGTGGCAGCTGAAAAAGGGCGTCTGGTTCATGCCGACGTATCACCCGGCGGCGCTGCTGCGCGATCCCGACAAAAAGCGCCCCGCCTGGGAGGATTTCAAGGCGATCCGGGATAAACTGATGGAGCTGGGCGCGTATCGGGAATCGATCGGGAAGGGGCGCGGACACGGTGGAGAGGTATAAGCAGGAGCTTCGGGCGCTGATTGCCGGGGTGATGCCCGGCAGGGAGAATGCCCTGGTCTTTGGCGAGGGGCCGAAAGCCCCGCGCCTGATGCTCGTGGGCGAAGCGCCCGGCGAACAGGAGAGCCTGCAGGGCAGGCCGTTCGTGGGCAAGGCGGGCAGGAATCTGGATCATTTCCTGGAGCTGGCGGGGCTTCAGCGTGAGGAAATCTACATCACCAACGTCGTCAAGCTCCGGCCAACGAAGACCGGCAAAACGGGCCGCCTGTCCAACCGTCCGCCCACGCGCGACGAGGTGGCGCTCTTTCGCCCGTGGCTGATCCGGGAGATCGAAGAAATTGCGCCGCGCATGATCGCGACCCTGGGCAACGTGCCGCTGCAGGCGCTGACGGATTCGCGACAGACGATCGGGCAGGCGCATGGCCGGATCATCCCGGCGGGCGAGACGGGTCTGCCGCTGTTCGCGCTGTATCACCCCGCGAGCCTGATCTACCGCCGCGAGCTGACCGATGTCTACGAGCGCGACGTGCTGGCGCTGGCCAGGGTGCTTGCCGCGCTGTGAGCTGCATTTTTGAACGCGAAAACGTATAATTGAAGCAAAAGTCCTTCCCTCGGGCGGCGCAGTGTGCTATGATGTAGGCAGGATAAAGGGGGAGAATGCTTGTGATTGCGAATCTGATTGCGAATCTGCCGATGCTGCTGTGCCTGGTGCTGGGCGCGGCGCTGATTGTGGTGGAGGTCTTTTTGCCGGGATTCGGTCTGCCGGGGATTTCCGGCATCGTGCTGCTGGGCATAGGCGTGTGCATCGCCGGCACGCATTTCGGCGCGCTGACGGCGCTGGGCGTGCTGATGGTGCTCATCGCCGTGCTGGCCGTGCTCATCTCCTGGGTGCTGCGCTCTGCGTCGCGCGGGAGCATGGGCCGCTCGGAGCTGTTTTTGAACGAAAAGGATGAGCTGAGAAACGGTCAGGATATGCAGGTGCTCGTGGGGAAGACCGGCAAAACGGCCAGCGTGCTGCGGCCTGCCGGGATCGGCGACTTTGACGGCGTGCGGCTGAACGTGGTGACGGAGGGCGGCTTCATCGAGCGGGATACGCCCATCGAGATCGTCCGCGTGGAGAGCAAGCGCATCGTCGTGCGCAGCTGCGCGCACTGAGGGGAAAATGCACGCCGTTCAAGGCGTGATTGAAAGGAGAAGGGGAATATGTTTTTTGAGGGAATCATCGTGGTCTTTGTGATCATCGTTGCGCTGATCGTGTTCCTGAGCTTTGTGCCGCTTGGGCTGTGGGTGTCCGCGCTGGCGTCCGGCGTGCATGTGTCGATCTTCAAGCTGATCGGCATGCGCATCCGCCGCGTGTCGCCGTCGAAGATCGTCGTACCGCTGATCAAGGCGGAAAAGGCCGGCTTGAGCATGGAGATCAGCAAGATGGAGGCGCACTACCTCGCGGGCGGCAACCTCGACCGTGTGGTGACGGCGCTGATCACCGCGCGCGGCGCGAACATTCAGCTGGACTTCCCGGAGGCGTGCGCCATCGACCTGGCGGGCCGCGACGTGCTGCAGGCTGTGCAGATGAGCGTCAACCCGAAGGTCATCGAGACGCCGGTCGTCGCCGCCATCGCTAAGGACGGCATTGAACTGCGGGCGAAGGCGCGCGTCACCGTCCGCGCCAACATCGAGCGCCTGGTCGGCGGCGCCGGTGAGGAGACGATCGTCGCCCGCGTAGGTGAGGGCATCGTCACCACGGTTGGCTCTGCGGACTCTCACAAGGCTGTGCTGGAGAATCCGGATCTGATTTCCCGCACCGTGCTCAACAAGGGTCTGGACGCGGGCACTGCGTTTGAGATCCTCTCCATCGACATCGCGGACGTGGATGTGGGCCGCAACGTCGGCGCGCAGCTGCAGATGGATCAGGCTGAGGCGGATCGCCGCATTGCGCAGGCGAAGGCCGAGGAGCGCCGCGCGATGGCCGTCGCCCGCGAGCAGGAGATGAAGGCCGCCGCGCAGGAGCAGCGCGCCA
>JBJEYK010000209.1:0-5035 GCA_051886775.1 Candidatus Ventricola sp.
CTGGGATGCGTCAGCCCCAGCAGCATCTTCATCGTGGTCGATTTGCCCGCGCCGTTGGAGCCGATAAAGCCATACACGCAGCCCGCCGGCACCGCCAGATTCACGCCGGATACGACTGCTTCGCCGCCGTATCGCTTGGTCAGGTTGGTGGTTGCAATCACATCGTCCATGGGTATTCCTCCTTTTTCCTTTCGGATGACGCTATCGAGGATACCATCCGCTGCTTAATCCCGCCTGTCCCTCCGCTTAAGATTGCCTTAATTCCTGCCGCGCCTGCCCCCACGCCGTCCCGCCCTGTGCTATAATACAGGCATGGAAAGGAGGAATGGCCATGGTCGAGGATGCCCGTGTGCTGATCGTCGATGACAGCCGGGAGCTGCTTGCGCTGGTCTCCGATGCGCTGCGCGCGGCGGGCTATCGCCATATCAACACCGCAGAAAGCGTGCGCGCCGCCCACGCGGCCTTTGACAGGACGCGCCCCGACATCATGGTGCTAGACATCAACCTGCCCGACGGCGACGGCTTCACGCTGCTGCAATCCCTGCGCAGGCAGGCAGACGTGCCCGCGCTGTTCCTCTCCGCGCGAGACGCGGACGGCGACCGCCTCTTTGGGCTGGGGCTTGGTGCGGACGACTACCTGACCAAGCCATTCCTCATGCAGGAGCTGCTGCTGCGCATGCGCACCATCCTGCGGCGCACCTACCGCAAATCGCCGGGCGACGAACAGCTGGCGCTGGGCAGCTGCGTCGTGCTGCCCGGGGAATCCGCCGTGCTGCGCGACGGGCAGCGGCTTTCGCTAACCGCCACCGAGCGCCGCCTGCTGCTTAAGCTCTGCGACAATCGCGGGCGCATCGTCACCTTCGACGCGCTGTGCGAAAGCGTGTGGGGCGACGGCTACTACGGCTACGAGAACAGTCTGAACGTCCACATCCGCCACCTGCGCGAGAAGCTCGAAGCGGATCCCTCGCATCCGCGCCTTTTGCTGACCGTGCGGGGGCTGGGCTACCGGCTGACACGGGAGGATGAAGCATGAGGACAATGTCGCGCCTGGTCTGCCGCCATATCGCCGCGGCACTGTGCATCGTGCTTCTGGTGCTGCTGGTCAATAGCGCGCTGGTGCTTGCGCTGCTCGTGCGCGCGGGCACGCGGGCCACCGCCTATCCCGCCGGGCTGCACCAGATGTCGGTCTCCTTTCGCGCCCGTGGGGACGATATCGTTGCTCCGGCGCAGGCGGAGGATTGGCTGGAGGCATCCGGCTGCGCCTGGGCCATGCTGCTGGGGCAGCAGGGCGAGATTCTCTGGCAGCACGCGCTGCCGCAGCAGCTGAACCATCCCTACACCATCGGGCAGATTGCAGCCTTCACCCGCTGGTATCTGGACGACTACCCCGTCTTCGTCTCCCGCAACGACCTCGGCCTTCTGGTCATGGGCATGCCGCAGGGCAGCATCACCCGGTTCGATTTCTACATCGACAGCGGCATCCTCCAGGCGTTCCTCCGCGCCTTTTGGCCGCTGCTCGCGCTGGACGGCGCGCTGATCCTCGCCTGCTGCCTGCTGCTTGGCTTCGCTTCGGCGAAAAGCCTGCGCGGCGTGGCGCTGGGCATCGACGCTCTGGCCCGCGGCGAATCTGTCCATCTGCCGGAGCGCGGCATGGCCGGCGAGCTGGCAGAGAAGCTCAATCGCACCAGTCGCCGCCTTGCCGAGCAGGGCGAAGCCATCGCCAGGCGCGACAGCGCGCGTACCGAGTGGATTGCAGGCGTCTCGCACGACATCCGCACGCCGCTCTCCCTGATTCTGGCGCGCGCCGAGCGGCTAACCGCCAGCGCGGAGGTCTACGCCGGGCTGCGGCAGGAGGCGCAGGCCATCGCCGCCCAGTGCGGCGTCATCCGCGCGCTGATCGAGGATCTGAACCTGACCTCCAAGCTGCAATACGGCGCCCAGCCGCTGCGCGCTCAGCCCGTCGCCGTCGGCGCGCTGATGCGCGGCTGCGTGTCCGATTTTCTGAACAGCGGCCAGCCCGGCGCCTGTACGCTGGAGCTCGAGCTGTCGCCGGAGGCCGGGCAGGCCGTGCTGCTGGCCGACGACGCGCTGCTCAGCCGCGCCCTGCGCAACCTGCTGAGCAACAGCGTGCGCCACAACCCCGGCGGCTGCGCCATCCGCGTATCAGCTGCGCTGGAGGGCAGCCGGGTGATCCTCTGCGTGCGCGACAGCGGCACGGGCTATCCCCAGCCCATCCTGCGCGCGCTCACAGGCAGCCAGCCAACCAGCCGTCACATTCTTGGGCTGCACCTGGTCGTACAGATCGTGCAGGCGCATGGCGGCAGCATCCGCTTTTTCAACGAAAGCGGCGCCTGCTGCGCGATGGCGTTTGACACGCAGCCCGCCAGGCATGTATAATAGGGACAAATTCAACCCCTTAGGAGGCGTCGTCATGACCGATCATGTTCAGCATTTTCTCGATTTCGTGCGCCGCTCGCCCAGCGCCTTCCATGCCGCCCAGGCCATCGCCGACACGCTCGACGCGAATGACTTCACCCGCCTGCGCGAGCATGAGCCGTGGGCGATCGTGCCCGGCGGCAAATACTATGTGACGCGCAACCGCTCGAGCGTCATCGCCTTCGTCGTGCCGGCCTGCGGCCTTGCGCACTTCCAGATCGTCGCCAGCCACAGCGATTCCCCCACCTTCAAGCTCAAGCCCGCGTGCGAGGATGCGGCAGTCGGCGGGCGATATCTGCGCCTGAACGTCGAGCGCTACGGCGGCATGATCATGTCCACCTGGCTGGATCGTCCGCTGTCCATCGCCGGGCGCGCGCTCGTGCGCAAGGGCGACGCGCTGGAGACGCGTCTTATCGACCTGGGGCGCGATGCCGTGCTCATCCCCAACATGCCCATCCACTTCAACCGCGACGTCAATTCCGGCTACGAGTTCAACGCGCAGGTGGACATGCTGCCACTCTATGGCGGCGAGGGAAGCGAGGGCGCGCTGGCCGCGGAGCTGGCCGCCGCCTGCGGCGCGGAGGCTAAGGACATCGCGGCGTGCGATCTGTTCCTCTACAACCGCATGCCCGGCAGCGTCTGGGGCACGAAGCACGAGTTCTTCTCCTGCCCGCGCATCGACGACCTGGAGTGCGCCTACACCTCTCTGGCCGCATTCATCGCCAGCCCCGCCGAGGGGCACATCAATGTCCTCGCCGTGCTGGACAACGAGGAGGTCGGCAGCGGCTCCAAGCAGGGCGCAGACTCCACCTTCCTCGCGGACGTGCTCACCCGCGCGGGCAGCGCGCTGGGCGCGACGGACAGCCAGCTCCGCGCGGCCATCGCCGCCAGCTTCATGGCCTCGGCAGACAATGCGCACGCCGTCCACCCCAATCACCCGGAGAAGTACGACGCGCAAAACCGCACGTTCATGAACGGCGGCGTGGTCATCAAGCACAACGCCAACCAGAAGTACACGACCGACGCCGTGTCCGACGCGATCTTCTCCGCGCTGTGCGACGGCGCGGGCGTGCCTGTGCAGCACTTCTCCAACCGCTCCGACGTGCTGGGCGGCTCCACGCTGGGCAACATCGCCAACACGCACGCCTCGATGAACACCGTCGATATCGGCCTGGCGCAGCTGGCCATGCACTCCAGCTACGAGACAGCCGGCTGTGCGGACGTGGAGCACATGGTGCGCGCGCTCACCGCACTCTACACCCGCGATGTCCGCATGGAGGACGACGGGGCGTTCACGATCCGATAAAGTCCAAAACACGCGCTGCCACGCAGCAGGCCGGGACATCCCAGCCGCCGCGTGGCAGCGTTTTCCAATTATCCGTTCGACTGATCTGAGCAGGAATTCACCGTCAGTTCTCGCTTCGCGCACATTCAGGCGCGTCGGGCATTCATCCCATCAGGCTGAACGCCGCCACGAAGAAGAACAGCACGACCGTCAGCACCGTGCCCAGCGAGAGCGTCGTGGAGACGTACTCGCCGTCCTCCTTGAGGTCGGCATACAGCGGGATGATGAACGGCGCGGGCAGCGTGTATTGCAGCATCAGCGCCAGCATCAGCAGCCGGTCATACGGGATGATCGCGAACAGCGCCAGCGACACCAGCGCCATCACGCCCATCATCACCGCCAGGCGCAGCCCCATCGTGGTGAGCACCGGGCGCATCAGCTTGCGGCTCACCTTCAGCTGATAGCCCACCACCAGCAGGATCAGCGCGGAGGTCGGCGCGGTGACGAACGCGATCAGCTCCGTCAGCACCTGGCCAAAGGCCGTCGGCGCAAGCGCGCGGTGCACGCCCAACGCACCCAGCACGATGCCCAGCAGCATGCCGATGCACGCCTTGTTGGTCAGCATATTGGTCAGCATGGCCTTGGGCGTCATGCGCTGCCCCTCGGCGGACTTGAGCGCCGCGAGAAACACGGTGTAGGCGAACATCGTCTGGCCGATGTCCACCATCGCGTAGGTCGCCAGATGCTCCTGCCCCGCCAGCAGCGCATAGAGCGCGTAGCCCAGCATGCCGCCCTCGAACGAGGTCATCAGAAGCGGCATGAACCGGCCATACGGCGCGACGAACCGCCGCAGCGCATAGCCCGCCAGCAGCGCGATCAGGCAGCCCAGGAACACCAGCACGAACACAAGCACCAGCTTGCCGTCGTACTGTGCGGTGAAGAACGCGTTGAACAGCACCACCGGCAGCAGGATGTCGCCGATAATCGCCTTGAGGCCCGCATGGCGTTCGTCGTTGAGGATGCCGCGCACGGCGCACAGCCGTCCCAGCGCAATCATCACCAGCACCGGCAGCACCATCGAAAGAATCTGCGTGATCATGTTTTCTTCCCCTGTCCGACAAAAGGCTGCGACATGCGCAGCCTCTTGCCTTTTTGGATTTACTTCGCGTGAATCGCGTCCTGATAGAACTCGAAGGCTTCCTTGTCGGTTGCGCCGTGGTGGACGATCATGCGAATGGCCTTGGCCATCTCCACCGGATGCTCGCTCTGGAAGATGTTGCGGCCCATATCCAGGCCGCGCGCGCCGCCCTGCAT
>JBJEYK010000210.1:0-4966 GCA_051886775.1 Candidatus Ventricola sp.
CGCTCACGCACGCCATCGAGGGCTTCATCACCAAGGGCGCCTGGGAGATGACCGATATGTTCCACCTCAAGGCGATCGAGATCATCGCCAAGTCCCTGCGCAGCGCCGTTGCCGGCGAGGGCGAGGGCTTTGAGGGCATGGCGCTGGGCCAGTACGTCGCGGGCATGGGCTTCAGCAACGTCGGCCTGGGCATCGTGCACTCCATGGCGCACACCCTGGGCGCGGTGTATGACACCCCGCATGGCGTGGCCAATGCCATCCTGCTGCCGACGATCATGGAGTACAACGCGCCCGTGACCGGCGATAAGTACAAGTACATCGCGGCGGCGATGGGCGTCGAGGGCGTGGAGAGCATGACACAGGACGAGTATCGCCAGGCTGCCTGCGACGCCGTGCGCAAGCTGAGCGCCGACGTGGGTATCCCCGCCGACCTGAAGGAGATCGTCAAGCCCGAGGATCTCGACTTCCTGGCTGAGTCCGCCTTTGCCGATGCCTGCCGCCCGGGCAACCCGCGCGACACCAGCGTGGCGGAGATCAAGGCGCTGTTCCAGAAGCTGATGTAAGCAATCGCTGCAGGTCTGCTGTGCAGCCCTGTACAGACAAACGAACGGGAAGCAAGCCGTGTGCTGCTTCCCGTTTTGAGTGTGTCTGATGTGTCTGAAGCCATATGCCGATTCACCGCAGCGTGATCCCGGGATTCTCCGCCCGGGGCAGCACGGCAAACGGCACAAGCACGCCGTGCTCCTCCTGCGTGTACTGCTCGGAGTGGACGAGCATCGTGCCATCCAGCGCGCGCAGGATGCCGGGGCTGGTGTCCGCACGGGCGGAATAGTCGCGCACGTCCAGCACGGCGGGCGTGCCAAAGGCATCCAGCGACAGCGCAAAGACCGTGTACAGCCCGCGCGACTTGGCGACACAGCGGCCATAGAGCGTCACCATGCCGCCGCCGTTTTCCACCGCGCAGGCCGGGTGCACGATGACATCCGGCGCGCTGAGCGTTCGCTCCCAGCATTCGCTGCCGGCGCGGTCGATGCGCACGATGCGGTACTGCTTGTAATCGGAGACGAGCGGCCCGAGCAGGAGGACGCCGCCCTGACCGTCCGGCTCGAGGCTGTTGAAGCGGAAGACCTCGTCCGTCGTGCGGTACGTCCAGGACAGGCTGCCGTCCCGCGTGACGCGCAGCACCAGGCAATCGCTCAGGCTGGGATGGCCCTGCTGCTTGATGAGCAGGTACAGCGCATCGCCGCTGCGCACGGCGTCCTGCACGCGGGCGCGCTCAAAGGGCAGGCCGCAGCGGAAGACCGGCTGCGCGTCGGCGTCGTAGACGATCAGCTCGCTCGTCCCCGCATCGCGCGCACAGACACCGGCGAAGCTGTTGCTCAGCGGGAACAGGTCATAGAGGTTGCTCTCGAACGCGTGCTCGTTCACCAGCTCGTCGCCCGCCAGATCGAACAGCGCGTAGGCGTTTTTCCAGGCTTCTTCCCGGGCTGAGTAGCTGATCGAGCGCAGCACGCCGCCCGCCTGCAGCACGGCTGCGTAGCTGGCGGATACCGTCACCGGCAGCGGCACCTCGCGCACGACGCTGCCGCGCTCGATAAAGCGCAGCGTGGACGCGCTGACCAGGTCGTTCGGGTCGCCTGAGCGCTGCACCATTCTGGCGACGACGAGCACCGACGCATCCGCGGAGAGCGGCGTGATCCCGTAGGTAAACTCGCCCTCGAGCAGATCCGGCAGGTAGTAGGGCGACAGATCGAACGCCAGCGCGCACGCGGGTATCAGCAGGCACAGGAGCAGGGCGGCAAGCAGACGGTTCATGGCGATTCCTCCATTCTGATGGGAAGACGAGGCGGCGGGGCGGTTTGTTGCACGGAAAATGAAAAAACGGGCGGGAGAATCCCCGCCCGGAGACTGCTGGCATGACGGAAGACGATCCCGGGGATGTTTGAAGGGGCCGCAGCCCCTTCATATGAAAATCCGCAGAATCGGCTTTGCCGGTTCGAGGAGCGGCTGTAAGCCGCTTCCGATATCATTTGGAGTGTGCCCGCAGGGCGCGCGAGAAATGATGTTTCCCGACCGATGCAAGGATGCGAAGCAGACTTGCATCGACAGAGGCCGTTCAGGCCTCTCCGGTCATCAGCAGCTCAAGCATCTGCGTGCAGCGATCCATGCTCTCCACGGCGATGTGCTCGAACTTGCCGTGGTAGGCGAAGCCGCCGGTGCACAGGTTCGGCGTGGGCAGCCCCATCTCGCTCAGGCGGCAGCCGTCCGTGCCGCCGCGCACCGGCTCGCAGAACGGCGTCATGCCAGCCTTCTCGGCGGCGCGCCTGGCGCTCTCGATCAGGTGCATGTGCGGCGCGATCTTCTCGGCCATGTTGTAATAGGTGTCCCGCAGCGACAGGCGCACCACCTCGCGGCCATAGCGCTCGTTGATCACCTTCGCGGCGTGGCGCATCGTCTGCTTGCGGCACTCGAACATGGCGCGGTCGTGGTCGCGCACGATGTATTCCATACTGGCGCCGGACACGTCGCCCTTCAGCTCGTGCAGGTGGAAGAAGCCCTCGTAGCCCTCGGTCAGCCGCGGGATGTCGCCCGCGGGCAGCAGGGCGTTGTACTCCATAGCCACAAGCGCGGCGTTGATCATGGTGTCCTTGCTGCTGCCGGGGTGCACGCTCATGCCGGTAATCTCGACATTGGCGGTGGCGGCGTTGAACGTCTCGTAGGCGATTTCTCCCTCCGGCCCGCCGTCGACGGTGTAGGCGTACTTCGCGCCGAACTTGCCGATGTCGAAGTGCGCCACGCCCGCGCCGACCTCCTCGTCCGGGGTGAAGGCGATGCACAGCCTGCCGTGCGGCCTGCCCTCGGCGATGATCGTCTCGACGGCGGTGAGGATCTCGGCGATGCCGGCCTTGTCGTCCGCGCCCAGGAGGGTCGTGCCGTCGGTGGTGATGAGCGTCATGCCGCGCAGGCTGGACAGCGTGGGGAACTGCGCGGGGGAGAGCACGTCGCCCGAGCCCTGGAGCAACACGTCGCCGCCGTCGTACTGCGCAAGGATCTGGGGCTTCACGCCCTCGCCGGAGAAGTCGGGCGCGGTGTCCATGTGGGCGATGAAGCCCAGCGCGGGATCGCTCTCGCGCCCGGGCGTGGCCGGGAGCCAGCCGTAGACCACGCCGTATTCGTCGACGTGGGCGTCCTCAAGGCCCAGGGCGGTCATCTCGTCCGCCAGCAGGCGGGCCAGCGTCAGCTGCCGCGCGGAGCTGGGCGCGGCGCTGCTGTCGGGGTCGGAGGTGGTGTGGACGCGGACATAGCCCAGGAATCGTTCGTAGGCGCGCATGGCAATCTCTCCTTTTATCGGTTGGTCGTATGTCACAGCAGCGCGATGACCATCGCGCAGATGACGGGCAGCGTCGCGGCGCTCATCAGCGTCGAGAGGATGACCGCATGCGAGGCGGTCATGTCGTCCGGTGTGTACAGATCCGAGGCCATCGAGCAGTTGCCCGCGATGGGCATGGCGGCCAGCACGACGCTGATGCCGATGAGCATCGGGTTGACGGGGAAAAAGCGCATGATGGCGAAGACCAGCAGCGGCATGACGATCATCCGCAGCGCGCACACGCGGTACAGGCGCGGATTGGTCAGCGCGGCGCGCACATCGCTGTGCGCCATCGACGCGCCGATGATCATCATCGCCAGCGGGGTGTTCATGTCGCCGATGGCGGAGAGCGCCCCTTCCACCGGGGCGGGCAGATGCAGCCCTGTCACGCCGAAGAACAGACCCAGCAGCGCGGCAAAGATACAGGCGTTGCACAGCGCGCGCAGGTTCAGCTTCAGCCCGCCGGAGATCAGCATCAGGCCGTAGGAGAAGAAGCACAGGTTGAACATCAGGATGAACATCGACAGCAGCGCCACGCCCTCCGCGCCGTAGATCGACTGGATGACGGGAATGCCCATGAAGCCGACGTTCGTGAAGATCAGCATCAGCTGATCCAGCCCGCGCTGCGGCTTGGGCGTGCGCACAAGATGCGTGAGCAGCGCTGCCAGCACGATCATGATCACAAAGAAGACCACGGACACGCCCGTGGCGCGGATCATGTCGGCCGGGGTGCTGGTGCTCTTGAGCACGGACGCGATGATGATGCATGGCGCGGCCGCCTTGAGCGTGAAGTTGGACAGCTGCTTGCGGAATTCGGGCGTGAGGATGCCGACGCGGGCGATGATATAGCCCGCCAGCATCATCAGGAACAGCGAGATCAGCTGGCTGATCACACCGGAAACATTCATGGCGTATTCCTCCGTTGTCGACGTAGTGGGGATGGCGGCCCGCCGCGGCGGGCCAGCATCGTTTCATATTGTACACCTGCGGGCAGTGGTTGTAAAGTTGTCCTTTTTGTGCTATGCTATCCGCGCAAGGTTTTGGAATCTGGAGGAAGAGTATGGGCTATCAGGCGCTGTATCGCCGCTATCGTCCGGCGCGGTTTGACGATTTCGTGGGGCAGGAGGCCGTCATCAGGACGCTGCGCAGCCAGGTGATGAGCGGGCGCATCGCGCACGCCTATCTCTTCTGCGGCACGCGCGGCACCGGCAAGACCTCCACCGCCAAGGTCTTCGCCCGCGCGGTCAACTGCGAGCACCCCGACCGGGGCGAGCCGTGCGGGGAATGCGCGGCGTGCCGGGCGCTTTCGGCGCAGAGCAGCCTGGATATCCTGGAGATCGACGCCGCCAGCAACAACGGCGTGGACGAGATCCGCGACCTGCGCGAGAAGGTCAAGTATCCCCCGCAGACCGGGCGCTACCGCGTGTACATCATCGACGAGGTGCACATGCTCTCTGCCGGGGCGTTCAACGCGCTGCTCAAGACGCTGGAGGAGCCGCCGTCCTACGTCGTGTTTATCCTGGCGACGACCGAGCCGCAGAAGCTCCCGGCGACGATCCTCTCGCGCTGCCAGCGCTTCGACTTCGGGCGGATTCC
>JBJEYK010000211.1:0-4951 GCA_051886775.1 Candidatus Ventricola sp.
GAGCTGCAGCTCAAGGACGGCTGCTGCCCGGACTGCGGCCGCCCGGTGGAGAAGACCCGCGAGGAGAGCTACTTCTTCCGCCTGTCCAAGTATCAGGACTGGCTGATCGATTACATCAAGACGCATCCCGACTTCATCCAGCCGGCATCCCGCACGACGGAGATGCTCAACAACTTCCTGATCCCCGGCCTGCAGGATCTGTGCGTCTCCCGTACGACCCTCAAATGGGGCATTCCGGTCGATTTCGATCCCAAGCACACCGTGTATGTGTGGCTCGATGCGTTGACCAACTACATCAATGCGCTGGGCTACGGCTCTGAGGATGATTCGCTGTACCGCAAATACTGGCCCGCAGACATCCATCTGGTCGGCAAGGAGATCGTCCGCTTCCATACGATCATCTGGCCGATCATGCTCCACGCGCTGGGGCTGCCGCTGCCCAAGCAGGTCTTCGGCCACGGCTGGCTGGTGATCGACGGCGGCAAGATGAGCAAGTCCAAGGGCAACGTCGTCGATCCGGTGAAGCTGTGCAAGCGCTATTCCTCCGACGCCGTGCGCTATTTCCTCATGCGCGAGATGCCCTTCGGCTCCGACGGCGAGTTTACCAACGAGGCGCTCATCAAGCGCATCAACGCCGATCTGGCCAACGATCTGGGTAACCTCGTCAGCCGCAGCGTCGCGATGATTGAGAAGTACTTCGGCGGCGTTGTGCCGGCTCCGGCGGCGTATACCGAGCTGGATCAGAAGCTGATCGAGCAGGCGACCGGCCTGTGGGAGCGGGTGGAGAAGAGCATGAACGCCCTGCAGTTCTCCGGCGCGCTGACCGAAATCTGGAAGCTGATCGGCGAGTGCAACAAGTATATCGATCTGACAACCCCGTGGATCCTGGCCAAGAACGAGGCGGATCGCCCGCGTCTGGGCACGGTGCTCTACGTGCTGGCGGAGTGCACGCGCATCGTCGCGGTGCTCATCGCGCCCACCATGCCGCGCACGCCTGCGCGCATCTTCGCGCAGATCGGCGTCGCCGACGACGATCAAAAGACCTGGGATTCCATCAAAGCCTTCGGCGGCGTGAAGCCGGGCAGCACAGTGCACAAGGGCGAGGCGCTCTTCCCGCGCATCGACGTAGCTAAGGAGCTGGAGCTGCTGGAGGCCGAGAAGCAGGCCGCCATTGCCGCAGCCCAGCAAGCTGAGGAGCTGCCTGCGCCTAAGGACGAAGAAAAGACCGTCTTCACCCAGAAGGAGCTTTGCCAGTTCGAGGACTTTGAGAAGCTTCAGCTTGTGGTGGCGAAGGTGCTCAAGTGCGAAAAGGTGCCCAAGGCCGACAAGCTGCTCATGTCCACGCTCAAGGTGGGCGACAGCGAGCGCGTCGTCGTCTCCGGCATTGCCAAGTTCTATACGCCGGAGGAGATGGTCGGCAAGAAGGTCGTGCTGCTGGCCAACCTCGCGCCCCGCAAGATCCGCGGCATCGAGTCGCACGGCATGCTGCTGTGCGCGGCCAGCGCCGACGACAGCAAGCTCCGCCTGCTGACGGTTGACGGCGACATCGAGGACGGCTGCGAGATCGGCTGATATGGGCAAGGATATTCTGGAGGCTTTGGCGGCCTTTCCGCCGCTTGACGGCCTGTTTGACACGCACGCGCACCCGACTGACAATCGTTTCGACGATGACCGGGACGCGGTGCTTGCGCGCATGCGGGAGGGAAACATGCTCTGCGTCTGCGTGGGCGCGGACATGCCCTCCAGCGCGCAGGCTGTCGAGCTGGCCAATCGGGAGCCGGGTATTTACGCCTCCGTCGGCGTGCATCCGCACGACGCGAAGGACTTCACCGAGGCGGACGTTCCGGTGCTGACGCGCTGGCTGACGCAGGAAGCCAAGGTCGTCGCACTGGGGGAGATCGGGCTGGATTACTACTACGATCTCTCGCCGCGCGACGTGCAGAAGGACGTGTTCGCCCGTCAGCTGGATTTGGCGTATGAGCTGGACAAGCCCGTGATCCTGCATATCCGCGACGCGCACGGCGATACGATGGATTTGCTCCGCGCGCACAGAAGCCGTCTGCCGCAGTGCGTGGTGCACTGCTGCTCGGCCAGCTGGGAGAGCGCCAAGGTCTACCTGAGCCTGGGCTGCATGATCTCCTTTGCCGGGCCGGTGACACTCAAGCGCTCGGCACATCTGCACGAGGTCGCGCAAAAGATGCCGCTCGACCGCCTGATGATCGAGACGGACAGCCCGTATCTCGCACCGGAGCCGGTGCGTGGGCGACGCAATGAGCCGTGCAATGTGGCGCACATCTGCCGGTTTATCGCGCAGCTGCGCGGTATAGACGCACAGGCATTGTGCGACGTGACGCGGGAGAACGGCAAGCGCTTTTACCGAATCGCATAAGCATACAACGCGGGGCTATCCCAAGGAAGTGGATAGCCCCGCGCTGTTGATTATGCAAATCATGCCGCATTGCCTCGTGCCCGACCGCAAAGCAGCAGAATCAGGCCGATTCCGTCGGCGATGCCACTGGCAGCATGTGATTATCCGAGCAGGTGCTCCAGCAGGATCTTAAGCCCCATCAGGATCAGCACCACGCCGCCAAAGAACTCCGCGCTCTGTTTGTATTTGCTGCCGAACAGACTGCCCACCTTCACGCCGATCACACAGCAGACGAACGTGGTCACGCCGATGAAGAGCACAGCCGGCACGATGTCCACCTGCAGGAACGCGAACGACACGCCGACGGCCAGCGCGTCGATGCTGGTGGCGACGGCCAGCGGGATCATGGCCTTCACGGAGAAGTCGTCGTCAACTGCTTCCTCCTCCGATGAGCGGGCTTCCCGGATCATGTTGGCCCCGATGAAGGCCAGCAGGGCAAAGGCGATGTAGGGGGCGATGGCGGTGACCAGCGACTCGAACTGCGCGCCGAGGATGTAGCCGATCAGCGGCATGGCCGCCTGAAACACGCCGAAATAGAGACCGCAGATCAGCATGTGCCGCACAGTGCAGCGGCGAACGGACAGCCCCTTGCAGATGGACACGGCAAACGCGTCCATCGACAGGCCAAGTGCGATGACAAACAGCTCCCAGAGACCCATCATGTGATTCCTCCCATCCATTACATGCGGCAGAAAAGAAAAAGAGACCCAATCTGCCGCAACGCGGTGCAGATTAGTCTCGTCATTTCATATAAAGCCAGAGGAAAAGCCCTCAGTATGTTGGCCTTATCGCGCCTCCGGCCAAAGCTGGAGACGCCGACTACTCCCTAATTCATTCACGCATTCAGTATAACGGACAGAAGCGGAATTAGTCAACACTAATTGATGTAAGAATTGCAGCAAAACGCCCTGCCGTGGGGCAGGGCGACAGACTGTTGACATAACGATAGGGCACGACAGCAGATTTGCAGCGACAGCCTTTAGCGCTCTTCCCGGAAATAGGGAAGACCCAGGCTGGCGGGGGGCTGGTTTTCGCGCTTTTTGTGCAGCGAGGTGAACACCAGCACCGCAATGGTAACGACGTAGGGCACCATCTGAATCAGATCGGTGACATAGCCGGGCACGCTGAAGCCCATCAGCGTCGGCAGGAACTGATACAGCCAGTAGAGCATGCCGAACAGATAGGAGCCCCAGATCGCGTTGAGCGGCTTCCAGGTGGTGAAGATGACCAGCGCGACGGCCAGCCAGCCGAGCGCCTCGATCTGACCCGTTGTCGCCCAGATGCCCTGGTTGTAGTCCAGCACATAGTACAGACCGCCCAGGCCGGAGATGCCCGCACCCAGGCAGGTGGCCAGATACTTGTAGCGGGTGACGCTGATGCCCGCAGCGTCCGCCGTGGCGGGATTCTCGCCGATGGCGCGCAGATTCAGGCCGACGCGCGTGCGGTTGAGCACCACGTGCAGCACGACGGCCAGCACAATGGCGGCGTACACCATGAAGCCATAGCCGAAGAGCAGCTGACCCGGCGTGCCCAGGCTGGAGAGGACGGGCAGCTTGGTCTGGAAGGTCTTGTAGACCATGCTCTGCGTCGCGGTGCGCCCGTCGAGGATGTACACGCCGAAGAAGTTGGCCACGCCCATGCCGAACGTGGTCAGCGCAAGGCCGGTGACGTTCTGGTTGGCGCGCAGGCTGATGGTCAGGAAGCTGTAAATCAGGCCGCCAGCCATCGAGGCGAGGAAAGCGCAGCACAGTGCCAGCACGACGCACAGCGCCATGCTCGGCGACTGCACGGTGTTCTCATACAGATAGGCGCTGGCAAAGCCTGCAAAGCCGCCCAGATACATGATGCCCGGCACGCCCAGGTTCAGGTTGCCGCTTTTCTCCGTTATGATCTCGCCCATGGCGCCGTACATGATGATCGTGCCGAAGGGAATGGCACGCAGAATCCATGCGATAAGCGTTTCCATCAGCGCACCTCCTTGCTGGCGGTCGGGTGCTTGCCGCGCAGCACCAGCTTGTAGTTGATGAAGAACTCGCTGCCCAGGATGAAGAACAGGATGACGCCCGCAATAATGTCGGAGGCGAAGTCGTTCAGGTTGTAGGCCGAGGCGATTTCGCCCGCCCCCTTCTCCAGGAAGATCAGCAGGAACGAGATCAGCGCCATGGTGAAGGTGTTGAACTTGGCCAGCCAGGCGACGATGATCGCCGTGAAGCCGTTGCCGCCGGCGGTGCTGGTGGAGATGGTCTGATCACGGCCGCCGACAATCAGGAATCCCGTCAGGCCGCACAGCGCGCCGGAGAGCACCATCGTGCGGATGATGACCCTGCCGACGTTGATGCCGGCATAGCGCGCGGTGTTTTCGCTCTCGCCGACGACGGCGATCTCATAGCCCTGCTTGGAGTAGCGCAGATAGCAGTACATCAGCACGACCAGCAGCACCACGACGATCAGGTTGATGTTGTAGCGCTGGCCGAAGAGCTGCGGGAACCAGCCGGCCTTGCTCTTCATGTTCAGCTTGCCCAG
>JBJEYK010000212.1:0-4925 GCA_051886775.1 Candidatus Ventricola sp.
GGCGCCCAGCTGACGCTGCCGGGCGTGGCCGGCATCATCCTGGGCATTGGCATGGCCGTGGATGCAAACGTCGTCATCTTCGAGCGCATCCGCGAGGAGATGGCCGTCGGCCGTCCGCTGGCCTCCTCGATCAAGAAGGGCTTCAGCAACGCGCTGTCCGCCATCGTGGACGCGAACGTTACCACCGTCATCGCGGCGCTTGTGCTCTACATGTTCGGCACGGGCACCATCCGCGGCTTCGCGCTGACGCTGGGCATCAGCGTCGTCACCTCGATGTTCACCGCGGTCTTTGTCACCCACAAGCTGCTGGATATCTTCGCTGATCTCGGCGTGAAGAACCAGAAGCTCTATGTGCGCTGAGGCGAGGGGAGGATACGAGCATGAAATTCGAAATGAAGAATCACCTCAAGCCCTGTGCAGCGGTTTCCATCGCGATCATGGTCATCGCGCTGGTCATGTCCCTGATGGGCATGGGCATGAACCTGGGCATTGACTTCACCGGCGGTACCCTGATGACCTACGACATGAACGTCAAGACGTTTGATACCGCAGACATCACGGCTGCGCTGGCCGAGTGCGGCGTGACCGATGCGCAGATCGCTGTGACTGGCGAAAACAAGGATCAGGTTCAGATCCGCATCAAGGATGTGGAGAACACCGACGCGCTGCGCGAGCAGCTGGAGGAGAAGCTGGCCGCCAGCTATCCGGGCATCGAGTATGTCGATATCACCCGCGTGGGCGCCGTCGTCGGCGGCGAGCTGATCAACAACGCCATCAAGAGCCTGACCATTGCGGCGATCCTGATGCTGTGTTACATCGCCATCCGGTTCGACCTGTACTCCGGCATCGCGGCGGTGATCGGCCTGTGCCACGATATCGCGATCATGCTGGCCTTCGTGGTCATCCTGCGCGGCTTCATCCGGGTGGAGACGACGTTTATCGCGGCGCTTCTGACCATCGTCGGCTACTCCATCAACAACACCATCATCATCTTCGACCGTATCCGTGAGAACTCTCACAAGGCGGGCGTCCGCCAGCTTCCGCGTGAGCAGATTGTCAATCTCTCCATCACCGAGTCGCTGCCGCGTACGCTCAATACGACGATCACCACCCTGCTGACGATCGTCACGCTGTATGTGCTGGGCGTGGACTCCATCAAGCAGTTCGCCCTGCCGCTGATCATCGGCATCGTCTCGGGCACCTACTCCGCGAACCTGATCAACGGCTATGTTTGGGCTGCGCTGATGGACTGGCGCGCGTCCTGCAAGAAGGCCAGGGCGTAAGCCTGTGATTGTATCGTAAGGGCGGGTCTGATCCCGCCCTTACGGTCTTTCTTGATTCCCGTTTCTGCCCGGCGCACGCATGGGCAGGGCTGCGGTTTCGCTTGGCCATGGCCGCGTGAATGCGGCTATGGCCAAGCGAAAGCACAACGCATGCAGAAAGGAGGCCGCATATGCTTCGGTTTGTCCCCAAGACGCGCGAGCAGCGCCCGATTCCCGAGCCGCTTCAGGCGCTGGGCGTGCCGCACCAGCTGCTCCGGCTGCTGATCGACCGCGGAATTGACACGCCGGCGGCAATCGACCGCTATCTGCATCCGCGCAGAGAGAATCTGCACGACCCCATGCTCATGCAGGGGATGGACCGGGCGGTTGCGGTCATCCGAGACGCCGTGCAAAAGGGCGAGGAGATCGTCATCTTCGGCGATTATGACGTGGACGGCGTGACGGCGACCGCCATCCTGCTGACATACCTGCGCAAGCAGGGGGCGAAGGTTGGCTTCTACATTCCGGATCGCCACGGCGAGGGCTACGGCCTGAACCTCGCGGCGGTCGAGCAGATCGCCAGCCATGCCCGGCTGCTGATCACGGTGGACTGCGGCATCACCTGCCCGGCGGAGGTTGCCCGCGCCAGGGAGCTGGGCATGCGTGTGATCGTCACGGATCACCATCAGCTTGGCCCCCAGCTGCCCGAATGCGAGGCGGTGCTCAATCCGCTGCTGGGGCAGTATCCGTTCCGCAGGCTGTGCGGCGCGGGCGTCGCCTTCAAGCTGGTGCAGGCGCTGGGCGGCATGGAGGCCATCGAGCCGCTGTGGGAGCTGGCCGCGATGGCGACCATCGCCGACATCGTGCCGCTGCTGGATGAAAACCGCGTCATCGTGACCTACGGCCTGCAGGCCATGGCCAGGACGCAGCGTCCCGGTCTGGTGGCGCTGATGGAGTCAGCCGGCGTGGATCCCAGGCGGGTTACCTCGTCGGACGTGGCCTTTCGCATGGCGCCGCGCATCAACGCGGGCGGCAGGCTGGCATTGGCCTCGCGCGGGGTGGAGCTGCTCACGACGCGGCGCAAGGACACCGCGAGGGAGATCGCCGCGGAGCTGGATCAGGACAACACGCGCCGGCGCGAGCTGGAGCTTGAGATTTTTGCCCAGGCCGATCAGCTTGTCCAGCATGAAATCGACTTCCTCACCGAGCGCGCCATCGTGGTCTGCGGCGAGGGCTGGAACCCGGGCGTCATCGGCCTGGCGGCGTCGCGGCTGACGGAGAAGTACAAGTGGCCGACGATCCTGCTCTCGCAGGACGGCGAGGTGTGCGTCGGCTCTGCGCGCTCGATCCCGGGCGTGGATATCCACGCGGCGATGGCGACCTGCCGCGACCTGTTCGTCCGCTTCGGCGGGCACGCGCAGGCGGCGGGCCTGACGATCGAGAAGAAAAACGTCCCTGCTTTCCGCAAAAGGCTTTCCCAGGCGATCGCCGAGCAGGCGGAGCCGGAGGCGTTCATCCCCACGGAGGAATACGACCTGGAGCTGGAGCTGGGCGAGATGACCGAGTCGCTCGTCGAGGCGTTCTCCGCGATGCAGCCGACGGGCTTTGGCAGTCCCGCGCCTGTGTTCTGCGTGCGAGGCGTGCACACGACGGACGTGCGCGCCATCGGCAAGGAAGGCGCACACCTGCGCATGCGCCTGTCGGGCGGCGGCGAGCTGCGCAGCGCGATCGGCTTTCGGATGGGCGAGCGCGCCGGCTCCATGCCCGAGGTGATTGAGGCGGTGATGAGCCTGTCGATCAACGAGTGGCAGGACAGGCGCAGCGTGCAGTGCGAGCTCAAGCAGCTGCAGGCCTACATGCCGGCAAAGGCCTTCCTGGCCGAATGCCAGCGCAGAGAAAGCGAAATTGATGCGGCTATGCTCAGTGCGCTTGCCGCGCCGGCGGAGGGGCCGAGCGGAGCAGCTATCGAGCGGATGACGCTGGAGGCGGCCAAGCAGGTGATCGCCAGCGAATTGAGCTGCGGCTATCAGGGCACGCTCCTGTGTGTGCACACCGTATCCGCGCTCAAAATGCTCAACGTGCATCTGGCTGTGCTGCGCGCCCAGCTGGACTATGCCGTGCAGGCGCTGGACGACATCCGCAGCTTCAACACGCTGGTGATGGCGCCCGACTGGGATCGGCTTTCGTGCCATCCGCAGAGGATTGTGATGCTCGACGGCTTCCTGTGCGACGGAGAACGCGCGCGGGCCGCGCAGCGCTTTCCGCAGGCCCGCATCATCGAGGTGACGGATATGCGCGCTCACAGCGCGCAGGCCGCCGCGCGCCTGCTGCCGGATGACGACGGGCTGCGCGCACTGTATCGCGTGCTGCGCCAGCGCGAGCGGATGGAGTACGCGCTGCAGGGGCTGGCGGACGAGGCGGGGCTGACCGAGAGCCAGGCGCGCTGCGCGCTGCTGGTGTTTGCCGAACTGGGGCTTGTGACCTACACGCCGGATCCGCTGCGCTATCAATTGAAGAAAAGCGGGCGCGTTTCGCTGGAGGACAGCGCGCTGCGGGGGCAGCTCATACGCATGAAGGGATCATGCGGCGAGGGAGGGATATCGCTTTGACACAGGAGGTATGCAGAAATCTGGATGAACTGATCGGAACGCTGGTCAAGTATCATCCGGACGCGGACGTTGCGCTGGTGGAAAAGGCGTATCACTTCGCGGAGAAGGCTCACGAGGGGCAGATGCGCAAATCCGGAGAGCCGTATTTCGTTCATCCGCTGACCGTGGCCGGGATTCTGGCCAAGCTGATGCTCGATCCGCCAACCATCGCCGCAGGCCTTTTGCACGACACCGTCGAGGACTGCGACGACGTGACGCTCGAGGTCATCGAGAAGGAGTTCGGCCAGGAGGTGGCTCTGCTGGTCGACGGCGTGACCAAGCTCAAGCGGCTGGATTTTTCCTCCCGCGTGGAGCAGCAGGCCGAGTCCATCCGCAAGATGATCCTCGCCATGAGCAAGGACATCCGCGTCGTGCTCATCAAGCTGGCCGACCGCACGCACAACATGCGCACGCTCAAGGCGCAGTCGCCCGAGAGCCAGCGCCGCATCGCCCAGGAGACGCTGGACATCTACGCGCCGCTGGCGCACCGCCTGGGCGTGTACAAGATCAAGCAGGAGCTGGAGGATCTCTGCCTGCGCTATCTCGACCCCGAGGGCTATCAGAACCTGATCGCCAAGGTGGGCATGAAGCGCGCCGAGCGCGAGGCAAACATCCGCAGCGTCATCGCCACGCTCAGCGACAAGCTCAAGGAAATGAACATCCGCTACGAGATCGACGGGCGGCCCAAGCACTTTTACAGCATCTATCGCAAGATGGTGCTCCAGCACAAGCCGTTCGAGCAGATCTTCGATCTGATCGCCATCCGCGTGCTGGTGGATACCGTGCAGGACTGCTACGCCGTGCTGGGCATCGTCCATACGCTGTGGAAGCAGATCCCCAATCGCTTCAAGGACTACATCTCCATGCCCAAGCCCAACATGTATCAGTCGCTGCACACGACGGTCATGGGCGAAAACGGCATGCCCTTTGAGGTGCAGATTCGCACCTACGAGATGCACCGCATCGCGGAATACGGCATCGCGGCGCACTGGCGCTACAAGGAGGGCAAGCAGGC
>JBJEYK010000213.1:0-22140 GCA_051886775.1 Candidatus Ventricola sp.
GCGTCTATGTCGATCTGTCCGCCGTGGAGTGCACCATCGCCCTGCCGATGCACCCCTCCTACACCTACACCATCGCCGAGCTCAAGCAGAACGCAAAGGACATCCTCTTCGAGTGCCAGAAGAAGGCCAACGAGCAGATCACCGGCGCGAAGCTCGACCTCGTCTCCAAGGTGCACGACGGCGGCATCTGGGTCGATCAGGGCCTTGTGGCGGGCTGCTCCGGCGGCACGTTTGACAACGTCTGCGCCGTGGCGGATATCCTGCGCGGCCGCAGCTGCGGCAACGGCACCTTCAAGATGAGCGTCTATCCGGGCAGCATGCCGGCCTATATCCAGCTGATGAAGAACGGCGCGCTGACCGACATTGCCTCCGCCGGCGCGATCATCCGCGAGTGCTTCTGCGGGCCGTGCTTCGGCGCGGGCGACACCCCGGCCAACGGCGAATTCTCCATCCGCCACACCACGCGCAACTTCCCCAACCGCGAGGGCTCCAAGCCCGGCGAGGGCCAGATGTCCGGCGTCGCGCTGATGGACGCGCGCTCTATCGCCGCCACGGCGATCAACGGCGGCCGCCTGACCGCCGCGGACGAGCTGGACGTGAACTACACCACGCCGGAGTACGTCTTCGACAAGAGCGTGTACGACAAGCGCGTGTACAACGGCTTTGGCCGCCCGGAGCCGGAGCACGAGCTGAAGATGGGCCCGAACATCAAGGACTGGCCCGAGCAGCCGGAGCTGAGCGAGGATCTGCTGCTGAAGGTCGTCTCCTACATCACCGACCCGGTGACGACCACCGACGAGCTGATCCCCTCCGGCGAGACGTCGTCCTACCGCTCCAACCCGCTGCGCCTGGCGGAGTTCGCCCTCAGCCGCAAGGATCCGGCGTATGTCGGCCATGCGAAGGCCGTGCACGCCCTCGAGGCGGCGCGCGAGGCAGGCGAGGCGCTGCCGCAGGAGGTCATGGACGTGTACGCCGCGCTTGCCAAAGAGGTGAAGGTCGATCCCGAGCACACGGTCATCGCCTCCACGATCTACGCCAACAAGCCGGGCGACGGCTCCGCCCGCGAGCAGGCCGCCAGCTGCCAGCGCGTGCTGGGCGCGGGCGCGAACATTGCGCGCGAGTATGCCACCAAGCGCTACCGCTCCAACTGCATCAACTGGGGTATGGCGCCGCTGCTGACCCGGGACGAGAACGCCTTCGCCCTGGGCGACTGGGTGTTCGTGCCGGGCATCCGCAGCGCGATTCTGGGCAAGGTCAACGAGTTTGACGCCTATGTCGTCAAGGCGGACGGCACGGTGAGCCGCACGACGGTCGCCACCGGCGATCTGACCGACGCCGAGCGCCAGATCATCGCCGACGGCTGCCTGATCAACTACTACCGCAAGCACTAAGATAGACTAACGGAGCTGTCTGGCTTCCTTCCTGGCCAGACAGCTCCGTTTTTGTGATTCTTTGATTCCTCGATTCCTCTCGTGATCCGGTTATTCTCCCGCCACGCTCAGCGCGCGCACGGCGACGGACGGGCTGCCGATGGGCTGGCCCTCAAAGAGCAGGTCGTCGCCCACGGCGGTCACGCCCTCCAGCAGGCGATAGAAGTTGCCCGCGACGGTGATCTGCTCCACCGCACGCACGCACTTGCCGCCATGCACCTCGAAGCCGCGCGCCAGCAGCGAAAAGTCGCCGCTGATGGGGTTGGCCCCGGCGTGCAGGCCCGAGACCTCCGTCACCAGCAGGCCGTCGCCCATAGCCTCCAGCAGCGCCTCGAGGGTGCTGCCGCCCGGGGCGATGTAGAGGTTGCTGGGCGCGACGCGTCCCGCGCCGGCGGCGTTGCCGGTGGTCTTGGTGCCGGCCTTCGCGGCGGTTCTGCGGCTGTGCAGCAGCGTGCGCAGCACGCCGCCCTCCACGACGAGCTTTGTGAAGGTGGCCGCGCCCTCGCGGTCGAACGGCGCGCTGGCCAGCCCCCAGGGCATCAGCGGGTCGTCGATGATCGTGACGGCGGGGCTGGCGATGGTCTGCCCCTCCTTGCCCAGGAGCAGCGACAACCCCTTCTGCGCGTTGTCCGCAGAGAAGACCACGCTGAACGTGGCCAGCAGATCGGCCATAGCGTTGTTGCGGATGACGGCAGGGCGCTCGCCGCTGGGCAGGCGGCCCGCGCCGAGCTTGGACAGCGCGTCCTGCACGCAGCCGTCCGCCACGCTCCAGGCCTTGATGTCCTCCATCGCGTAGCCCCACAGCAGCTTAAAGCCGGTGGCGGCCTGCTCGCCCTCCTTCGCCAGGCAGCTGCCGTAGGCGTAGATCATGTTGCTCTGGTGGGAAAGGTTCATCCCCAGCGTGTTGCGCAGCGTGACCCGCTCCCTCGCGGAGGCCACGACGGACGCATCGGGCTTGATGCGCGCGTCGGCGGCGGTCATGCGCCGGTCGATCTCCATGGCCAGGGCAATCTTGTCCGCGGCGGAGACGTCCTCCAGCGGCTTGCTGTAATTGCACACGGCGCTGTACTGCGCCTCCGGCGGGAGGATGTCGTCCTGCTCGTCGGTCTCGATCAGCTCGGCGCTCTCGCGCACGCCCTGAATCAGCAGGGCGATGCTCCGCTCGTCCAGCGCCTGCGTGCTGGCCGTGCCGATGCGCCCGCCAGCGCGCCCGCGCAGCGTGAGCCTGAAGCGGTCGCTGACCTGATATTCCTCCAGCTTGCCCGCGCGCACGCGCACGGAGAAGGACTCGCTCTCGCTGGCAAAAAGCTCCGCCGGGGCAATGCCGGCCTGCGCCGATGCAGCAAGCACGCGCTCGCAGAACTGCTCAAGGCTCAGCTCCTGCGAGGAATTGACGTTCGGATTTTCCATGCTTCTCCTCACTTTCCGCCGACGGTCAGGCGCTTGACGCGGATGGTCGGCTGGCCGACGTTCGTAGGCACGCTGCCGCTGTAAGAGCCGCACATGCCCTGGCCCATGGTCATGTGCCGGCCCACGCGGTCGATGCGCATGAGAATCTCGCTGCCCTTGCCGATCAGCGACGCGCCGCGCACGGGCGAGACGATCTTGCCGTCGCGCACGAGGTAGCCCTCACGCACGGAGAAGTTGAATTCGCCCGTGGCGGGGTTGACGCTGCCGCCGCCCATCTGCGCGGCATACAGGCCGTCGCCCATGGTGCGCAGCATCTCGCCGTCATCGTCGGTTCCGGGGGCAATGAAGGTGTTGCGCATGCGGCTGGTCGGGGCGAAGGCATAGCTCTCGCGGCGGCCGCTGCCGGTGGGCGCCATGCCCATCTTCAGGCCGTTGAGCCGGTCGATCATGTAGTTCTTGAGGATACCGTTCTCGATGAGCGTCAGCCGCGTGGTGGGCGTGCCCTCGTCGTCGATGTTCTCGCTGCCCCACTCGCAGGGCATGGTGCCGTCGTCGATGGCGGTGACACAGGGCGCGGCGATTTGCTGCCCCAGCTTGCCGGCAAACTCGCTCATGCCCGGCTCCACGCTGGTGGCCTCCAGCGAGTGACCGCAGGCCTCGTGGAAGATCACGCCGCCGAAGCCCCCGGCGATGACCACGGGCATCTCGCCCGCCTGGCAGTACGGCGCGTCGAGCATCGTCACGGCGGTTTTCGCCGCGCCGCGGCCCACGGCCTCGGGATCCACGCGCTCGCGGAACAGCTCAAAGCCCATCAGCGCGCCGGGGTTGTCCGTGCCGGTCTGGTTTTCCTCGCCGGAGCTGGCCACAGCCGAGCAGGTCAGCCGGGTGTAGGTGCGCGTGTCGCCGGTGTACAGCCCCTCGCTGTTGGCGATGAGCACATGCTGCTCGCGGGCAAGCAGCCCGGCCTCCACCTGCGAGATGCGCGGGGAGACGGCGCGCGCCGCCCGGTCCGCCGCGCGCACGATGTCCGCGCGCGCCTGCGCCTCCACGGAGAAGGCCGATGTCCTGACGGGGTGGATGTCGGCATGGCCGCGCTCGTGCAGCACCACGTCGCGCCCGGAGCCGCGCGTGTCGGTGACGGCAGCGGCAGCGCGCTCCGCCGCGCGCAGCAGCCCGGCAAGCGTCATATCGCAGGTGTAGACGTAGATGGAGCGCAGGCCGTCATAGATGCGGATGCCCGCGCCGCGCGGGCGCGCGGTGACGGCGTTTTCAATCCTGCCGGAGCGCAGGAGCATGCTGAAGCTGCGGGTATCCTCACAGAAGATCTCCGCAAAGGTGCCGCCGCGCGACAGTGCGCGGGAAAGCACCTGCTGGCAAACGGATACAGTGAGCATGTGTCAGCCCTCCCTTTCATTCCCATACAGTATAGCCCGGAATCCGGAAAATGTAAACGCGGTTTGGCAATTGGGTCATCACAAGACCCACTCCTTGGCCTTCTCGTAATCCTTCAGGAAGCAAATCCGGGCGCCTGAATCCTTCAATAGCGCTTCAAGCTGCCTCTGTTCTTTTCTGCCGACGCCGACAAAGGCAACGCGCACGAATCGCTTTGGGCATTCCAGGATGCCCCGTGCGACGCAGGAGACAATCCGCTCCGTGACGACGGTTTCATCCAGATTGACGATCATATATGCAGAAACGGACGGCCGGCGGAACGTCCTGCCGTCCTCCTCGAATTTACAGATGACCGCTTCCTCCATGCCGCCCATGCTGTCCAGGTGCTCGCACCAGATTGTTCCGCCGCGATAGTTCAGCTCGAAGGATGGTTTCCTCAAGCCCGCCTGCTGCTCGGACGGCAAATGCTTCTCCTTCATCACATCTGTTCCGCTCCTTTGCGCCCCATCGTCCCCGCCGCGTCAGCGGATCGACGATTTCCGGTGTTGCTGATAAAAGGCCTGCAAATCGGCCTTGACTTCATCGGGCAGCATGGTCTTCTTCACGCCGCGAATCGCGCCCTCAAGCGCCATCAGCCGATGGATACAGGCGGATTCATCGATCTGCTGAATGCTGAGCCATGCCGCTTTTGCTCCCGCCGCCATCAACGCGTCGACGGAGCAGATTCCCGCTTCATGAAGCTGCTTTTCCACCCTGGGGCCTATGTTGGGAAGCCTCGACAATTCTCCCATATGCAGCGCTCCTTTAGATTGTCAATCAATCAGGCCTATTGCACGGCCATCACATACACCTGACAGGGATTCCATTCATCCCACAGGGTCGGAAACACCTCGAACTCCTTGAACCCCAGCGACAGGTAAAACCGGTTCGTCCGGTCATAGTCCTCATACCTGCCCATCTGCACCGTCTTCACCTGGATAAAGGAGTACCCCTCGCGCTTTGCAGCCTCATAGGCCGCGCTGAACAGGGCGCTGCCGATGCCCCTGCGATGGTACGCCTTCAGAACCCCCATGACGTACAGCTCGACGGTATCCCTGCCCGTCTCCACCAGGTACAGGAATCCGACGACGGCGTCGTCATCCTGCGCGCACCAGAACGGCTGATCGGCGCCCTTGGCGATGTATTCCTCTCTGGCCTCCGGGATGCCGAACCAGTCCTCAAGGGATTCCAGCACGGCTCTTGCCGCGCGCTTCTTTTCCTCCGGCTCCTGCAATGGAACGATCTGGATCATCGAATGCACTCCTTTTCCTGTTGGACGCCCTTCATGCGCGGAAGGACGGGCGCGTTGCGTTTCTCACTGATTTGTCACCTTGCCGGCATACGGCATCAGCAGCTGTCTGATCTCGGGCAGATTCACCTGCTGATACCTGTCCGCCCACCTAAGCAGGGCTGTCAGGGACCTTAGGCTCTCCTTTTTTCCCCGTTCAAGCCCGAGCTTTCTTCTGATGAATCTGCGGATGATCCGGTACCTGTAAGTATGCCGGGGAACGTCCAGCAGGATAATCCTGTCGGCATCCGCAAAGCACTGAGCACACCACTTGTGATACACGCCCTCGATGATCCAGTCGTCCCCTTGCAGTATCTGATGAAGAAGCGCGTCTCTTTCCCGGGGATCCCGCTTTGTCCCGTAGCTGTCCGCCGCATGATCCCACTGCAAATCGTCCAGATCGACATGGGGAATGCCGAGCTGCCGTGAAAGGCTGTCGGCCAGGAAGGTCTTTCCGCTTCCCGGGCCGCCGATGATGTGAATCTTCATGCCGCTGCGCCCCCGTCCATCTCCATTTTGCTTCCCGATATTCCCAATATAGCACAGCCCCATTTCCTTGGCAAGCGCGGCTTTTCGGGCGCGCACACTGAACCCCCGCGCATTTTTTGCCAAAACCCTTGCAGGGCGGCGGCCTGAGCGTGTACAATAGAGGATGGGCGGTCGTGCGCACAGGCGCAGGCCGCCGACACACAAGCGCTTTGCGGGGAGGGAGCACAATGCCCGGCAGGCTTGATCAGATCGAGGCCATGCTGCGCGCGCAGCTGGGGGACGCGCTGCTTGCGCAGTGCCCGGAGCTTTTGTACGCCGTCAATTCGTCGCTGGTGCGCTTTGGCCGCACGCAGGCGACGCTGCCGGTGCTCTGGCGGCAGATCGATTCGGCGATCTTCAACGCCGTGTACACCGGCACCGGCGGCACCATGGTGGTCGCCCGAAGCGACGGCATGCGTGTGCGCGTGCGCAGCGAGGCCATCCGCGCGCTGTCGGACAGGCTGCTCGCGCTGTGCTACGCGCAGCTGCCGGTCAGCCCCGAATTGCAGGGCGCGCTGTGCGATCTCGCGCGCGAAGGCTCCTACGCCGCCATGCGCGAGCTGGTGCGCCGCTTCCCGATGGACGAAACGGAGCGCGCGTGCTATGTGCAGGTTCTTGAAGAAAACGGCCAGCTTGAGTAAGCGCCGTGAAAAAGCAAACAGAGGATTATCATGGCCAAAATCATTGCAATCACCAATCAGAAGGGCGGCGTCGGCAAGACGACCACCAGCGTCAACCTCTCCGCGTGCGTGGCCAGCGAGGGCTATCGCGTGCTGGTGGTGGACGCCGACCCGCAGGGCAACACCTCCAGCGGGCTGGGCATCCATGTGAAGGACAAGACCCCGACCGTCTATGAGGTCATGGCGGGCGAGGTGCCGCTGGAGGCCGCCCTGTGCAAAACCCAGGTGGACACGCTGCGCCTGCTGCCCGCGGACATCCGGCTGGCCGGCGCGGAGATCGAGCTGGCGGGCATGGAGCATCGCGAGCATGTGCTCGCCGAGGCGCTGGCCCCCGCGATGGAGCAGTTCGACTATGTGTTCATCGACTGCCCGCCGTCGCTGGGGCTGATCACGCTCAACGCGCTGTGCGCGGCGCAGGGCGTGCTCATCCCGATCCAGTGCGAATACTACGCGCTGGAGGGCGTCAGCGCGCTGATGGGCACCATCCAGAAGGTGCAGCGCATCAACCGCCGCCTGAATATCGAGGGCGTGGTGCTCACGATGCTCGACGCGCGCACCAACCTGGGATTGCAGGTGGCCCGGGAGGTGCGCAAGGTGTTCAAGGGCAAGGTGTACAGCACCGTGATCCCGCGCAACGTGCGCCTGGGCGAGGCGCCCAGCCACGGCATGCCCATCCACCTGTACGATCCGCGCTCGCTGGGCGCGCAGAGCTATCAGTCGCTGGCGCGGGAGTTTCTCTCGCGGTAATTCTCGCGGTAAATTCCTCAATAACCGCTGCTTTCGAGGTGTGTCATGGGAAGAAAAATGGGACTGGGCCGTGGCCTGAGCGCCATCCTGCCCGATGTGGAGGACGTGGTGGAGTCGGTGGAGAGCGCCGAGAGCCGCCTTTCCGCGCCTGCCGATGCCGTGGTCGAGCTGCCCCTGGGCGACATCGACCCCAACCGCGGCCAGCCGCGCAAGCACTTTGACGACGAGGCGCTTGCCGCGCTTTCCGATTCCATCCGCCACAGCGGCGTGATCTCGCCGATCCTCGTGGCCAGGGACGGCGCGCGCTACACCATCATCGCCGGCGAACGCCGCTGGCGGGCCGCGCGCCTGGCGGGCCTTGCGACAATCCCCGCCATCATCCGCGAGTGGGACGAGATCCGCCGTCAGGAGGCCGCGCTCATCGAGAACATCCAGCGCGAGAACCTCAATCCCATCGAGGAGGCCCAGGGCGTGTATGTGCTGATGAACGAATGCGCCGCCACGCAGGAGTCCATCGCCGAGCGCCTGGGCCGAAGCCGCAGCGCCGTGGCCAATTTGCTGCGCCTGCTGAGCCTGCCCAAGGGCATCCAGCAGGCCGTGGCGCAGGGCGTGATCTCCGCCGGGCATGGCCGCGTGCTGGCCGGCGTGGCGGACAAGGCCGTGCAGGCGCAGCTGTTCGACAAGACCGTGAAGCAGGGCTGGTCGGTGCGCCAGCTGGAGGAGGCCGCACGCAAGGCCCCCGAAAAGAAGGAAAAGCGCCGCCAGGAGCCGCTGCCCGCCGAGTATGACGAGCTGACCGATCGCCTGCGCAGCGCCACGGGCCTGAAGGTCTCGCTGCAGGGCACACAGAGCAAGGGCAAAATCGTGCTGGAATACGCCAGCCAGGAAGAGCTGCAGCGGCTCTGGGACTGGATAGGGGAATGATCGGCGATACAAGTCTGCCTTCACATCGCAGATCGCGTTGCCGTATATTGATCGGAGCCTCCGAATCGCTCGGAGGCTCCGCTTTATTTCGCTGTCTTTTCGTCTGCCTCCTCCGCCAGTTCAAACCGGAAGGGGCTGAAGTACACCGCATTGTCGACCAGCGCCACGCCGGTGTGGATGAACAGCTCCTCCACCGTGACGCAGAGAAAGCCGTTCTGCTGGAGGTATTCGAGGAAGCTGCGCGTATATCGCCAGCAAACATCGTTGATGTCGTGCATGAGGACGATGTCGCCGTTCGTCACGTTGTGCGTCAGGCGGCTGGCGACACGCTTGTAATCCTCGGTGCCGGAATCGCCCGCCGCCAGCGACCAGTGGATCAGCGGATAGCCGATCGCGCGGCGGACATAATAGGCGTCCATGCCGCCGGGGGCGCGCATCATCGTCGGCGCGACGCCCGTGACCGCAGCCATCGCGTCGATCACGCGCTGACGCTCGTCCATGATCTGCTCGGTGGAAAGCCTGTCCGGGTACTTATGGGTAAAGGAGTGACTCTGCAGCGAATGGCCGGCGTCCTGCTGGCGGCAGACGGTCTCCGGATTGCGCTCGACATTCCTGCCGACCATGAAAAACGTCGCCTGTGCGCCGGCCGCGCGCAGCTCGTCGAGCACCCGGCGCGTGTTGACGCGCGCGGGGCCGTCGTCATAGGTCAGCGCAACCATGCGAAAGCGGCTGTTGTCGGTCTGCCGCTGCGCCCATTCGGTCATCAGGGGGCGCAGCTGCGGATACCCCAGGCGCACATGCAGCAGCGTGTTCCTGCCGGGATACACGCTGTCGGCGCGATAGGTCAGCGTCAGCTGCGCAGCGCCCAGCGTGAAGCACGCGCCGCGCAGCGCGTCGGGCGCGCACAGGGCAGCCAGGCGCTCCTCATCCGGCGCAACGCCTGGGAAGGCGTCGCGCAGCTGCGCGTCCACCGCCTGCGAAAGCAACGCCCAGGCCTCGCTCCCCTCGGGGAAGACATCCGAAAGCGCGATGCGGCGGCCTGTCTCCATGTCGTACACGCGGGTGTCAAAGTCCACGGACAGCTGCGCGCCCACCCGGGAGACCTCGGCGATCGCCAGAAAGCTCAGGCAGCTCTCGCCGGAGCGGGAGATCACCGCGCCCACGTCCAGGCAGACGGGGGCGCTCCTGGTGCCGGCGTCCAGCTGCGGGCGGCTGCGCTCGAGCAGCGCGTCCAGCAGCGCGGCCATTTCCTCATCCACAGCCGGGTTGGCCGTAGCGGGCACGGTGCGGCGGATCGTCGCGCCGGGGCCGGCGGCTTGCTCCGTGGTCTGCTGGGTAAAGCGCAGGTACGGGGGCATCTCGGTATAAAACGCGTCCTCGCCAAGGGCGGAAAGCGGCAGCAGCGCGGCAAGCGCGCACAAAAGCAGCAGCACATGGGCTGTGCGGGGCATCATCGGTCACCTCACTGGGCTTTGGCTCTCGCGCCGGAAGGACGCGGGTCTTGATTATACCACAAGAAGTGCGATGCTGCAAATCCGCCTCAGGACACGGGCTTGCCGATGCACGCGGGATTGGTGTGCTGCGGCGGGAAGCCGCCCAGCCAGCCCGCCTCGTGCGTGCTGGCGGAGGCAAAGTCGATGTTGTGCAGCACGCTGCGCAGGTATTCGTCGCAGGCGCGCATGCCGCGCTCGGCGTCCTCGTCCAGCGGCAGGGTGAGGATGCGCTCGATGCCGCGCTCGCCCAGCACGCACGGCAGGCTCAGCGCCACGTCGCGCAGGCCATATTCGCCGTCCGGGATCACCGACAGCGGCAGCACCGCGTGCGCGTTGAACAGCACGCTGCTGACCACGCGGCAGGCCGTCAGCGCGATGCCGGATGAGGTGTAGCCCTTCAGCTCGATGATGTCCAGCCCGCTGGCCTTCACATCCCGGATCATCTGCTCGCGGTCGATGGGCGCCTTCAGGCCGAACTGCTCCTCGAACCGGTCGATCGGCAGCCCGCCGATGTTCACCGTGTTCCACGGGATGAACGCCGTGCCGCCGTGCTCGCCCAGCACAAAGCCCGTCACGCTCTTGGCGTCGATATGAAGCAGGTCGGAGAGCATCTTGTTGAAGCGCGCGGTGTCCAGCAGCGTGCCGGTGGAGAACATCCGCTCGCGCGGGTAGTCGTACCTCCTGATGCAGAAGTACGTCAGCACGTCCACGGGATTGGTCACGTTGATCAGGATCGCGTCGCGCGTATAGCGGGTGATGCCCTCCATGATTTCGGAAATCACGCGCAGGTTCGTCTCCAGCAGCTGCATGCGGTCGCGCGTGTCGCCGGGCTTGATGGACGGGCCGGCGGTGTTGATGATGATCTGCGCGTCCGCACAGTCGGGATAGTCGCCCACGCGGATGGCGCAGCCCGCGCAGTAGGAGAAGGCCAGCGTGTGGCTGGCGTCCATCGCCTCGCCCAGCGCCTGCTCGCGGCTTAAGTTGATGAGCACGATCTCCTTGGCCAGGTTCATGCCCAGGATCGCGTTGAGAATGGCGCTGCCGACGTGGCCCGCGCCGATGATGACGATCTTTCCGCGCTCTGTTGCCATGATACAGTCCTCCGTTTTCCATCAGGATTCGCCGTTAGGATGCCCGACGCCGCGGCAAAGCTTGCGGATCGATCGAAGCGGAGAGATGGAAATAAACGGCGCAGCGTCCGCTCCTGGGCGCAGCGCCGAAAAAATCCTTGGAAAAACCTGCGCGGTGATGTATACTGCTACTATGTCATTTTCCGCGCCGCCCGGGCGCTGTATCCAAAGGAGGAAACCCGCCATGCCGACATCCGTGATTCCCAAGGGCTATGCGCCGCATCTGTCCCTGTACCAGACCCAGAGCGCAATCAGCCTGATCAAGCGCGTATTTCAGGATTCGCTCGCGCGCACGCTGAACCTCAAGCGCGTGTCCGCGCCGCTGTTCGTGGAGCCGGATTCCGGCCTGAACGACGACCTCAACGGTGTGGAACGCCCGGTGCGCTTCGACGTGCCGTACGCAAACGCGGAGGCGGTCGTCGTGCACTCGCTGGCCAAGTGGAAGCGCATGGCGCTCTACCGCTACGACATCCTGCCGGGCAAGGGCATCTATACCGACATGAACGCCATCCGCCGCGACGAAGCGCTGGACAACCTGCACTCCATCTACGTCGACCAGTGGGACTGGGAGAAGGTCATCACCGAGGAGAGCCGCACCCTGCGCACGCTGCACGAGGCGGTGCGCGGTATTGTGGAGGCCATCTGCGACACGCAGCTGACCGTGCGCGGCAAGTATCCGCAGCTGTGCTCCACGCCGCTGCTGCGCCGTGAGGTGACCTTCATCACCGCGCAGGAGCTGGAGGATCGCTATCCCGACAAGACGCCCAAGGAGCGTGAGAACCTCTTTGCCCGAGAGCACGGCACCATCTTCATCCAGGGCATCGGAGGCAAGCTGCGCAGCGGCGCGCCGCACGACGGCCGCGCGCCCGACTATGACGACTGGGAGATGAACGGCGACATTCTGTTCTGGCATCCCGTGCTGGGCTGCGCGCTGGAGATCTCCTCCATGGGCATCCGCGTCAGCCCGGAGTCGCTCGACCGCCAGCTCACCCTGGCCGGCTGCGACGACCGCCGCGCCCTGCCCTTCCACCGCATGCTGCTGGAGGGCAAGCTGCCCCTGACCATGGGCGGCGGCATCGGCCAGAGCCGCCTGTGCATGCTGCTGCTGGGCAAGGCGCACATCGGCGAGGTGCAGTCCTCCATCTGGGACGAGCAGACCCGCCGCGCCTTCGACGAGGCCGGCATCACCCTTCTGTAACGAGGCGAGGAGACGATGATGCCTTCAACCCCTGCATCTGACGATCAGGCGCGCGACATCCGCCTGATCTGCACCGCCGCGCAGCTGATGCTGGAAAACGGCGGCGAGGTCTACCGCGTGGAGGAGACCGCCCTGCGCATGGCCAAGGGCTTCGGCCTGAGCGACGTGAGCGTGGCGGCGCTCCCCACGTCGATCTTTGTGGACGCCTGCGGGCGCACGCGCATCCGGCGCATCAGCCGCCGGGGCAACAACCTGACGCGGCTGGCCCTGGTCAACGACGTGTCGCGCCGGGTCGAGCGGGGCGAAATGACCGCGGACGAGGCTGAGGACGCCCTCTCGCAGATCGCCGCGGAGCACAGCGTCCGCCAGCGGACGCTGATCTTCGCCTATGCTCTGGCGGCGGCGAGCTTCGCGCTGATGTTCGGCGGGAGGCTTGCGGAGTTTGCCGCAGCCTTTGTCATCGGGCTGGCGGTGCAGGCCATGCAGCCGCTCTTTGCCGGGATGCCGATGGGCGCTCTCCTTGGCAACTTCACCGGCGGGCTGCTCACGGCGGTGCTGGCGCAGCTCTCGGCGCTGCCGGCGCCCGGCCTGAACGTGAACGTCGCGATCATCGGCGGCATCATGCCGCTGCTGTCGGGGCTGCTGATGACCACCGCCGTGCGGGATACGATGTACGGCGACCTCGTCTCCGGCGTGGTGCGCGCGGTGGAGGCGCTGCTCATCGCGGCGGCTGTCGCGCTGGGCGTGTATGTGGGCCTGAAGCTGACGGCCATGACGGGAGGGATGCCGGGATGATCCGGGAAATTCTCATTCAGTCCGTCGGCGCGTTCGGCGGCACGCTGGGCTATGCCTTCCTGCTCAATGCGCCGATGCGCACCGTGCTGCCCGCCTCGCTGACGGGGCTGGCGGGCTATGTGCTCTACGCCGTGCTGGCGGGGCCGGCGGGGCAGGGCATGCTGTTTTCCTATTTTGTCGCCACGCTGGCCATCGCCGCCGTGTGCGAGATCGAGGCGCGGCTGATGCGCCTGCCCTCGACGGTGTTCCTGCTCACGGCGCTGGTGCCGCTGGTGCCCGGCTACACGTTCTACTGCGCGATGCTCGCCATGGTGGAAAACAAGGGCGCGCTGGCCGCCGGCTATGGGCTGGAGGCCGTTCAGATCGTCGCGGCCATCGCCGTGGGCGCGGCGGTCGCCTCGGTGTGCTTCCGCACGCTGGGGGCAAGAAGGGCCGTTGCGCATAAAGACGCAGCATAAACCCATATTCAAGCGGACGCGTTCCCGTGCAGGGCTGATCCTGTGCGGCGGACGCGCTTTTTTTGTGCGTTCGCTTGGACACATCATCCCGCCCGTTTTGGGCCACACTAGCGGCCAAAGACGAGAAAGGAACCGATGCAGCATGGAAAAAAGCGTGCGTCCCTTTGGCCTGCGGGACAAGCTGGGGTATCTGTTCGGCGATTTCGGCAACGACTTCACCTTTATTCTCTCCACGGCCATCCTCATGAAATTCTACACGGATGTCATGGGCATTTCCGCCGGGGTGGTGGGCACGATCATGATGCTCACCCGCTTCATCGACGCCTTCACCGACGTGACCATGGGCCGCATCTGCGACCGCAGCCGCATCGTGCCGGGCGTGGGCAAGTTCCGGCCATGGATCCGGCGCATGTGCGTGCCGGTGGCCATCGCGTCGTTTCTGATGTACCAGAGCGCACTGGCGTCCTGGCCGTACGCGGCGAAGGTCGCGTATCTGGCGGTGACATATGTGCTGTGGAGCTCGGTGTTCTACACGGCCATCAACATCCCCTACGGCTCCATGGCCTCGGCCATCTCCGCCGAGCCGGGCGACCGGCAGAGCCTGTCCACCTACCGCTCGATGGGCGCGTCGCTGGCGGGCACGTTCATCGGCGTGCTGCTGCCGCTGATCGCCTACCGGAAGCTGGGCGGCGTGGAATCGCTTGTGGGCAGCCGGGTGACGCTGGCGGCGCTGGTATTCTCCGTGCTGGCGGTCGTCTGCTATCTGCTGTGCTACCACCTCACGCGCGAGCGCGTCTCGCCCGACACGGACGCCTGGGCGCGCGAGCGCACCAGCGTGTGGGCGATGCTGCGCGGCGCGCTGCACAACCGCGCGCTGATCTCCATCATCGCGGCATCCATCGTGATGCTGCTGGCGCAGCTGACCATGCAGAACATGACCGGCTACGTCTATCCGGAATACTACAACAACGCCTCCGCGCAGTCCGCCTCCACGCTGCTGATGATGGTCGCCATGGGCGTGGCGGCGGCAGCGTGTAAGCCGCTCTCCGCGCGCTTTGGCAAGGCGGAGGTGAGCGTCGCGGCCAACGCGTTCGCCTGCGCGATCAGCGTGATCACCTATTTCGTGCGGCCGGCAAGCGTGTGGGTGTTCGTCGGATTGCAGACGCTGGGCTGGCTGGGGCTGGGCATGTTCACGATGGTGTCCTGGGCGCTGATCACGGATGTCATCGACGACGCCGAGCTGAAAAACGGCGTGCGCGAGGACGGCTCCGTCTACGCGATGTACTCCTTCGCGCGCAAGCTGGGGCAGGCGTTCTCCGCCGGGCTGACCGGCTGGCTGCTCACAGCCATCGGCTATGTGCCCGGCGCGATCGGGCAGACGCCCCAGGTGCTTTCCGGCATCTTCACCATCTCCACGCTGGTGCCGGCGCTGGGCTTCGGGCTGCTCGCCGCGGTGCTGGGGCTGTGGTATCCGCTGCACAAGCGGCAGGTGGAGCAAAACGTCGCCGCGCTCAAACAGAAGCACGGCGCAAACTGACCCGCGGCGGGATTGCATGGGAACCGGCGCATCCGGCGGCGAATTGGATGAAGCGCATCCATTCGGATGAAACCGCCAATCGACCAGAAAGGAACATGCCTGATGAGAGAAATCGTGAATCTGAACCGCAAATGGGCGTTCGTGATGGGCGGCGAGCTGCCCGGGCGCATGCCCGACCCGGCGTATACCGTCAACCTGCCGCACACCTGGAACGCCGCCGACGGCCAGGACGGCGGGGGCGATTACGCGCGCTGCGTGTGCCACTATGTCAAGCTGCTCCCACGGGAGGAGATTCCGCGCGCGGAGCGGCTGTTTCTGGAGCTGTGCGGGGCGAACTCCTCCGCCAGCGTGTTTGTCAACGGCCAGAGGGTCGCCTCGCACGACGGCGGCTACTCTACCTGGCGCGTGGACGTGACCGACGCGCTGGCGGGGGAGGGCGATCCCCTGATCGCCGTGACGGTGGACAACCGGGAAAACGAGCGCGTCTATCCGCAGATGGCGGACTTCACGTTCTACGGCGGACTGTACCGCGACGTGAACCTGATCGGCGTGCCCGCGTCGCACTTTGACCTAACCTGGTACGGCGGCCCGGGCATCGCCGTCACGCCGCGCGTGCACGGGCGCGACACCCATGTGACCACCCGGGTGTATCTCACGGACGCGCGGGAGGGGCAGCGCCTGCGCTACACGCTGCTCAAGGCGGACGGAACCGCCGTGTTCAGCGCCAGCGTGCCGGCCAGCCAGACCGTCTGCGAGGCGACGATCCCCGGCGCCAGGCTGTGGCGCGGGCTGAAGGACCCGTACCTGTACACGGCGACAGCCGAGCTGCTGAGCGCGGACGGCGCGGTGCTCGACCGTGTGAGCGCGCGCTTTGGCTGCCGGACGTTCGGCGTCGATCCGGCGCGCGGCTTCCTGCTCAACGGCGAGGTGTATCCGCTGCGCGGCGTCTCCCGCCATCAGGACTGGCAGGGCATCGGCAACGCGCTGCTGCCTGAGCATCACCGGCGCGACATGGCGCTCATCCGCGAGCTGGGCGCGACCACGGTACGCCTGGCGCACTATCAGCACGATCAGCTGTTCTACGACCTGTGCGACGAGAACGGCCTGGTCGTCTGGGCGGAGATCCCGTACATCTCCCGCCACATGTCCGGCGCGCTGGAGAACACCGTCACCCAGATGCGCGAGCTGATCGCGCAGAACTACAACCACGCGTCCATCGCGCTGTGGGGCCTGTCCAACGAGATCACCATGGGCGGCGCGGACGATCCCACGCTGCTCTCGCAGCACCGCCTGCTCAACGACCTGTGCCACGAGATGGACAAAACGCGCCTGACGACGATGGCCGTGCTCTCCATGTGCGACATCCACGCGCCGTACATCCAGATCCCGGATACCGTCGCCTACAACCACTACTTCGGCTGGTACGGCGGCGATCCCTCGATGAACGGCCCCTGGCTGGACAAATTCCACGAGACGTTCCCCAAGCTCCCCATCGGCGTGAGCGAGTACGGCTGCGAGGCGCTGGACTGGCACAGCTCCGAGCCGATGCAGGGCGACTACACCGAGGAATACCAGGCGCACTACCACGAGGAGTTGATCCGCCAGCTCTACACCCGGCCCTACCTGTTCGCGACGTATGTGTGGAACATGTTCGACTTCGGCGCGGACGCGCGCAGCGAGGGCGGCGAAAACGGCATCAACCACAAGGGCCTGGTCACGTTCGACCGCGGGTACAAAAAGGACGCGTTCTACGCCTACAAGGCCTGGCTTTCGGACGAGCCGTTCGTTCACCTGTGCGGCAAGCGCTATATCGACCGGGCGGAGCCGGTGACGCGCGTGACGGTCTATTCCAATCAGCCGGAGGTGACGCTGTATGTGAACGGCCAGCAGCTGGAAAGGCGCGCTGCGGCGGATCACTTCTTCTATTTCGACGTGCCTGTTCGCGGCGAGAGCCGCCTGACGGCTGTGGCCGGGGACTGCCGCGACGAGAGCGTTATCCGCCGGGTGGACGCGTTCAACGAGGCGTACCGGCTCAAGGAAAAGGGCGCGGTGCTCAACTGGTTCGACGTGACCGCGCCAAAGGGCTGCTTCTCCCTCAACGACAAGGTGGGCGATATCCTGGCCGTGCCGCAGGGGCGCGAGGTGCTCGAAGGCACGCTGCGCAGCCTGACCTCCGGCGGGAAATTCGCGGGCTTTGAGATGACCGGGGAGATGGCGCAGATGATGAACGGCTTCACCGTGCTGCGGCTGACGAATCTGATGGGCACCGGCGGGGTAAAGCTGACAAAGGATGAGCTGCTTGCGCTCAACGCGCGGCTCAACGCCGTCCGCAAGAGCGAATAACGCCTTGCCCTGTTGACGCGGCGGCCCGCGTGTGGTAATCTCATGATGAATGCACACAGGAAAGAGAGATTACCATGCGAAAGATCCCCCTGCTCTGCACGCTTTTGCTGCTGGCCGCGCTGCACACGCCGTGTGCGCTGGCAGATATCACGATGAGGGCAAACACCTCCGCATTGATGGGCACCCCTGCACCGGTGGATCCGGCGGACATTGCCGCGCTGGACGACTACATGGCGCAGCTGGCCATCCTGTCCCAGAAGGACGAACGCATCGCCAAGGTCACCTACGCCGAGAGCACGCTGCGCGCGCGCGGCTGCGGCCCGGTATCGATGTCCAACGCGGTCATCGGGTGCCTGGAGGTGCGCGACGAGGCGACCGCCGTGGCGATGGTCAAGGAGCTGACCCGCCTGCTGGTGCCCCGCTATCGCCGGGGCAAGGCCTACCTGCATCCCAGCCTGCTGGGCGACGCGCTGAATCGCCGCAGCCGGAGCGAGGAGGCGGAGGAATTCCCGGCCATGGCCGCCGTGACGGCCAGCTTCCCCGGCGCCGTCTGCTTTTCGGAGGGCGAGATCGACCGCCAGCGCCTGCTCTCCGCCGCGAAGGCCGGGCGAAGTATGATCTTCGCCGGCAGAACCGTGCTCAACGGGGACTGGTCGGGCATCGTCTCGCTGGTACGTGCGCTGCATGAGGCGGGGCGCGACGACATCCTGCTGTATCTGGGCATGTGCGACGCGGGCAAGAAGACGCACTACACGCCGCTGCGCTCCGGCGACAGCGGGCACTATCTGTCGCTGTGCGTGCCTGTCGGCGCATTCTGGAACGAGGGCGCGCTCTATGTGCTGGACTCGCTGCCGCGCGGCATCCAGGGCGAGGAGGTCAGCAGCGAGTCGGTCTACCATGTGCGCTATCCGTTCGTGGAGGGCCGGGCGACCAACGACATCCGCTTCCGCGCGGTCTTCACCGCCGCGCGCGTCAGCACGCGGGTCATCCGCCTGTGCCTGATCCCGGAGGCGCAGCAGGCGCTAGGCGAGGCGCTTTCCCTCGGCGCGGACGAGGCGGAGGCGCTGCACATCGAGCAGATGCGCCCGCTGGTGCTGTTTGGCGGCTGTTCGCTGCTGATCAACACCCGGGGCATTGAGGCGGCAAAGTAAAAAAGGCGATTGCGCAGCGGGCGCGGACGATGTGTCCGGCTGCTGCGCAATCGCTTTGCTTTATTCTTGAATTACACGCCCAGCAGGCGCACGCGCTTCATGCCGCCGATGGCGCGCACCTGGTCGCACAGCGCGTCCTGTGCGCGCACGGGCAGCTCGTCGATATCCACGACGGAGACAGCCATGCTCCCGCGCGAGCGGTTGACCAGGTCGGAGATGTTCAGCCCGAAGCCCGCCACGATCGAGGTGATCGAGCCGAGCACGTTGGGCACGTTCTCGTGGATGCACAGAAGGCGCGGCTTGCTCACGGGGGCCACGTCGATGGCCGGCAGGTTGACGCTGTTGCGGATGATGCCGGATTCGAGGTAGTCGCGCGTCTGCGCGGCGGCCATCACGGCGCAGTTTTCCTCGCTCTCGGGCGTGGAGGCGCCCAGGTGCGGCACGGGAATCACGCCGGGCAGATCGAGCAGCGCGTCGCTGGGGAAGTCGGTCACATAGCGGGCAACGCGGCCATCGCCCAGCGCGTCGATCAGCGCGGCCTCGTCCACCAGGCCGCCGCGCGCAAAGTTCATGATGCGCAGGCCCTTGCGGCACAGCGACAGCGCACGCGCGCCGACCAGGCCGCGGGTCTTGTCGTTGAGCGGGACGTGCAGCGTGATGAAGTCGCAGCAGGCGAAAAGCGCGTCCAGCGAGTTCTCGCGGCGGATCTGGCCGGAGAGCTTCCACGCGTGCTCGACGGAGATCATCGGGTCGTAGCCCACCACGTTCATGCCCAGCTGCACCGCAGCGTTGGCCACCAGCACACCGATGGCGCCCAGGCCGATGACGCCCAGCGTCTTGCCGCGCAGCTCCGGGCCGACAAAGGCCTTCTTGCCCTTCTCGACGGCCTTCTCCACCTCGTTGCCCTTGCCCTTGAGCGTGCGCACCCACTCGATGCCGCCCACGATATCGCGGCAGGAGAGCAGCATGCCCGCCAGCACCATCTCGGCCACGGCGTTGGCGTTCGCGCCGGGCGTGTTGAACACGCAGACGCCCGCCTCAGAGCACCTGTCCACGGGGATGTTGTTGTAGCCCGCGCCGGCGCGCGCGATGCACAGCACGCTGGGATCCAGCTCCATCTCGTGCATGGAGGCGGAACGCACCAGGATCGCGTGGGGATGCGCCGCGTCGTCGCTGACGCGGTAGCGGTCGCTGAGCTGGGTGTAGATCGCCGGGGAAATGGCGTTGAGGGTCTTGATGCTGTATTCCATGGGAAGGCTCCCTTCTTTCTGATTACTTGTTGTGCGCCTCAAAGTCCTTCATGAAGTCGACCAGCGCGCGCACGCCCTCGATGGGCATGGCGTTGTAGATGCTGGCGCGCATGCCGCCCACGATGCGGTGCCCCTTGAGGTTCACCAGGCCGCGCGCGGCTGCCTCCTTGACAAACGCGGCGTCCTTGTCGGCATCGCCGGTGACGAAGGTGACGTTCATACGGCTGCGGTCCTTCTTGCGGGCGGTGCCGGTAAACAGGCTGCTGTCGTCCAGGAAGTCGTAGAGCAGCTTCGCCTTCTCGATGTTGACCTTCTCCAGCGCGGCGACGCCGCCCTGGCGCTTGATCCACTGGAAGGTCAGCCCGGCGACGTAGATGCCGAAGCAGTTGGGCGTGTTGAGCATGCTGTCGGCGTCGGCCATCTTTTTGAAGCTCATGACCTTCGGGGTGATGGGCATCTCATGGCCGAGCAGATCCTCGCGCACAATCAGGATGACCACGCCCGCGGGCGCGACGTTCTTCTGCGCGCCGGCGTAGATCACGCCGAATTTGCTCACGTCATAGACCTCGGAGAGGATGTTGGAGGACATGTCCGCCACCAGCGGCACGCTGCCGGTGTCCGGCACATGGTCGTAGCGGGTGCCGTAGATGGTGTTGTTGGTGGTGATGTGGACGTACCTCGCATCGGGCGAGAGGGTGTAATCCGGGATATAGCTGTAGCCGTCCTCGCGGGAGGAGCCGGCCACGACGACCTCGCCGTACTTCTGCGCCTCGACCAGCGCGTTGTGCGCGAAGTTGCCGGAGTCGATGTAATCGGCCTTGCCGCCCTGCATGAGGTTCATCGCCACGGCGGCGAACATCGCCGTCGCGCCGCCCTGCACGAACATGATCTTATAGCCGTCCGGCACGGCCATGACGTCCTTGAGATCGGCGACCGTCTGATTGAAAATCTCCAGATACATCTTCGATCGGTGGCTCATCTCCATGACGGACATGCCGGTGCTGCCATAGCACAGCAGATCCCTCTGCACCTGCTCGAGCACCTCCAGCGGCAGCATCGACGGGCCGGGAGCGAAATTGTAGACACGGTTCATAGAAAAAAGCCTCCTTTGGATGTGCATCCCCCGGCTGTCAATATGCAGGATAGCACGGGAAATGTATCATTTTTTGCGTGTGATTGCCCCTATCTTATCATGGAAACGGCAAAATAGCAATGCCGGTATGGAAAAAATCCATCTGCGGCGCGCAAAATCCCCGCAAAATCGCACTTGACGCGCCCGCGCCGGCATGGTATGCTGATACAAAGCCGACGGGCGTTTGCCGTCGGCTCCAGCGATATGACTGACGGACGTGGAGGACAACCACAGGAAGTATCGCGGCGCGCAAGCGCTTGAGCCGACCGTCTGGGCGCACTGATTGTATCGGTGCGCCTTTTTGCATGGGCGCACGAGCACCAACAAGGAGGATCATCACCATGGCATTCAAGAGTGACATCGAAATCGCACAGTCCTGCACGATGCGCCCGATCACCGAGATCGCGGCGGCCGCCGGCGTGGAGGAAGGGTATCTGGAGCTGTACGGCAAGTACAAGGCGAAGGTGGACTATCGCCTGCTGGGCGAGCACGCCGGGCAGGACGGCCATCTGGTGCTGGTGACGGCCATCTCGCCGACCCCGGCGGGCGAGGGCAAGACCACCACGTCCGTCGGCCTGGCGGACGGCCTGCGCCGCATCGGCAAGGGCGCGATTCTCGCCCTGCGCGAGCCGAGCCTGGGGCCGGTCTTCGGCGTAAAGGGCGGCGCAGCCGGCGGCGGCTATGCGCAGGTCGTCCCGATGGAGGACATCAACCTCCACTTCACGGGCGATTTCCACGCCATCGGCGCGGCAAACAACCTGCTGGCCGCCATGCTCGACAACCACATCCAGCAGGGCAACGCGCTGGGCATCGACGTCAAGAAGATCACCTGGCGCCGCTGCGTGGACATGAACGACCGCCAGCTGCGCAATATCGTGGACGGCCTGGGCGGCAGAATGCAGGGCGTCCCGCGCGAGGACGGCTTCGACATCACCGTCGCCAGCGAGGTCATGGCCGTGTTCTGCCTGTCCTCCAGCATCGCAGACCTCAAGGAGCGCCTCAGCCGCATCATCGTGGCCTATACCTACGACGACAAGCCCGTCACCGCGGGCGACCTCAAGGCCGCCGGCGCGATGACCGCGCTGCTCAAGGACGCGCTCAAGCCCAACCTCGTGCAGACGCTGGAGGGCACGCCCGCCTTCATCCACGGCGGCCCGTTTGCCAACATCGCCCACGGCTGCAACTCCATCATGGCCACGCGCATGGCGATGAAGC
>JBJEYK010000214.1:0-4855 GCA_051886775.1 Candidatus Ventricola sp.
CGAAGAGGTACTGCCACTCGATCATGTTGAACGAGCTGAACTGCGTGATGCCCACGGTGATCGGCTTGTTCGCCGGGGTGGAGATCAGCACGGTGGAGATCGTGTACTCGTTCCAGGCGTTGATGAACACGAAGATCAGCGTCGTCACGATGCCCGGCGCGGCCATCGGCAGCAGGATGCGCAGCAGCGCGCCGACGGTCGTGCAGCCGTCGATCTGCGCGGCCTGCTCCATCTCCGGGGAGATCGAGATGAACGTGCCGCGCAGCAGCCAGATGGCGAACGCCTGGTTGAACGCAGCGTTGATGAGCATCAGGCCGATGATCGTGTCGTTCAGGTGCAGCGTGTTCATCAGCTGCGAGATGCCCACCAGCAGCACGACCGGGGAGAACATCTGGCTCATGATGACGAAGCCGAGGAACACGTTCTTGCCGCGGAACTTCATGCGCGCCATGGCGTAGGCTGCCGGGATGCCGCAGAGCATGGCGATGGCCGTCGCGCCGCAGGCCAGCGCGATGGAGTTCATCAGATACCGCAGCACGCCGCGATCCAGAATGTCCAGCAGGTTTGTCCAGATCCACTGGGTCGGCAGCATGTGCAGGAAGTACATGTCCGTCGTCTCCGCGTTGCTGCGGAAGGCGGTGATGAACATCACATAGAACGGGTAGAGGATCAGCAGGCTCGAGGCGATGACGAACGCGTAAAGCGCGCCGCGCGCCGCCGTCGGGGCGATGGCGCCGCGATAGAGCATGACCAGCGCGCCCAGCAGCGCCGCCAGCACAGGCAGCAGCAGCCAGAGCTGCGTAGTCGCGCTCTCCTGCAGGCCAGCCACCAGCGCCGCCGTCTGCTCACCGGCCGTGCCGCTGTACAGGAAGGCATCGATGCGGGAAAGCAGCGCGTCCGCGTCCGCCACGTACTGCCCAGAGACGAGCAGCTGCACCTGACGGGAGAAGGTGTGCGTCAGCGTCATGGAGAAGACAGGCACAAGCAGCAGCGCGATCAGCCCCAGCCAGCAGGCGGCCAGACGAAGACTGCGCGCCGGACCGGTCAGGTTCCTGTGCAGCTCGCTGAGCGCGCCGCGCGTGCCCAGCAGCGCCAGCACCGCCGCCAGCGCAGCGCACAGCACCAGCAGCTGGATCACGCGGCACGGCGCGAGGCTCCCGCGCAGGAAGTCCCAGCCGGAGCGGCTCACGATGTGCTTCACATTCAGCACGACCAGCGAGGTCTTCTCACCCTTGGAATTGACGCGCTCGGCGACGCTCTCGTCAATCCGCAGGCTGCCGCCGATGCCGGCGCTCTCGTACTGCGCGAGCACGGCCTCGGCCTCGGCCATCGCGGCGGCGTACTTCTCGTCGCCGACGAACGTGTTGGGCGAGCGCTTGGTGAACAGATCGGTGGTAAACACGGCCAGCGGCAGGCTCAGCAGCACGACAGCCAGAACGAGGGCCGCCGCAGCGACGATCAGCGCATAGCGATTTTTCCGCGCGCTCTGCGCGGTCAGCTTGCCGGTGCTCATGCGTCCTCACGCTCCTTCCGCATGGAGATCATCATGTACACGCCTGCCACCAGGCACAGAATCACAAAGCCGATGACCGACAGCGCCGTGGCCGGGCCCTTGCGCTGATCGTAGAAGGCCAGCATGTACAGGTAGGTGATCAGCGTGTCGGTCTTGTGCGCGGGCGCGCCCTTGGTGATCGTGTAGACGATGGGGAAGGAGTTGAACACATAGATGATATTGAGCACGGTGCTCACCGTCAGCGACGGGCGAACCAGCGGAATGGTCACATGGAACAGCTTCTGCCAGAAGTTCGCGCCGTCCACGGTGGCAGCCTCGTAATACGCCGCGTCGATGGACTGCAGGCCGGAGAGCACGCAGAAGGTGACGAACGGGATCGTCACGAAGATGCCCACGCCGCACTCCCACATGAACTCAATCTGATAGCTGGCGCGCCAGTTGATGGCCTGCTTGATCACGCCCAGATTGAGCAGCACGTTGTTCAGGTTGCCGTATTCAAACTTGATGATGTAGTTCCAGATCGAGGCCTGGATGACCAGCGAGGTCGCCCACGGGAAGACCACGATGGAGCGCGCGATCTTGCGGCCATGGAATTCCTGATTGAGCACCATCGCCATGATGAAGCCCAGCAGCGTGGAAAGGCCCACGACAGACACGACCCACACGATGGTGTTCATCATCACCGTACCAAAGACGGGATCGGAGATAGCGTCCTTAAAGTTGGCAAAGCCGACAAAGCCGCCGACGATGCCGGCCTTGGAGATTTCGCTGAAGGCGAGCTTGAAGACGATGCCGATGGGGAAGACCACGAAGATCGTCATGATGAGGATGCTCGGCAGCAGCCAGACGTATGGCTCCCACTTGTGCCGAACGAGAATGGTATTCAAAGCACATTTCCCCCCTTGTCAGATGCGTGCGTCGCGGATGCCGGGTAAGAAAGAGGGGGGTCGGACTCCTCCAACCCCCCTGAGATGCCCTTGACTTACTTGGTGATCTTCGCCTGCAGCTCGTCCAGCAGCGTCTTCACGTCGCCGCCGGTCAGCGCGCTCTGCTCGACATTGGTCACGCCCTGCTTCACGTCGATCCACTCGGCCTTGGCGGTCGGGTAGAACTGGGCGCCGCCCAGCACGTTCAGCCACGCCTCGAAGGACGGGTTGGCCGCGACCAGCGCCTCAACGGCGGAATTGACGGCGGGCAGGAAGTCTTCCATGCTGACCCAGCCCACATAGTTCGCCGGATCGTAGAAGAAGGACAGGAACTTGCCGATGGCCTCGTTGCGCGCGGCCTGGTCGGGCGCGGTGTCGTCCTTGAAGGCCATGATGCGGTCCATGACGCCCACGGAGCTGGAGGTCGCGCCCTCGTTGTGCGGAATATCTGCCACAGCGTAGTTCACGCCGGTATAGCCCTTGTCCTTGATGTAGGTCGGCAGGGAGTTGGGGGCGATGACCATCGCCAGCTTGCCCGCGCCGAACATATCCTGCAGGTCATAGCGGGTCTGGGTGGCCGGGTTCGGGTTGGTGTAGCCCTGCTTGTAGAGGTTGATGGCGTACTCGACAGCCTGCACGTTGGCGTCGGAATTGACCGCCCAATTGCCCTCGGCGTCCACGAAGCCGCCGTTGTTGCCCCAGGCATAGTACGCGAACGCCGCCTGGCCCTCGTCCGTGGTCATGTCGATGCCCCACGGATAGACCTCGCCGCCGTACGCGTCGATGATCGCCTGGCAAACGTCCTCAAGCTCGGCCCAGGTGGTGGGCACTTCCACGCCGGCGCCCTCGAGCAGGTCGGCGTTGTAGTACAGCGCGCGGGCGGAGGCCAGATCCGGCACGGCCCAGCACACGCCGTCGATCACGGACTGCTCGATGAAGGACGGGAAGAAGTCGGCAAACAGCGTCTCCGGGCAGTAGTCGCTGACCGGCAGCAGCAGGCCCTCGTTCGCGTAATCGGCAAAGGTGTCGATGTTCAGAATGTCGGGGGCGTTGTTGTTGCTGATGCGGGTGGAGACGACGGTGTAGATGTCGTTCCAGGAGACGACCTCGAGGTTCAGCTTGATGCCGGGGTTGGCCTCCTCAAACTTCTTGACGAAGTTGGAGCCGTCCATGCCGTCGCCCAGGAACCAGTTGTTGGTGTTCGGGCCATACTGCGCGATGATCACGTCGAGCGTGATGTCCTCGGCGAGGCCGAAGCTCGCGACGACAGTCAGCATCAGGACGGCCAGCAGCAGCGATACCAGCTTTTTCATAGGGAATGTCCTCCTTTTCGTTCGCTATGGCAAATGCCATCTGTTGAAACTATTATAAAATAGCATTTCGATTTTGTAAAGTTTTTTCTGGGATTTCTTTCCGCTTTTTTTCATCCGGGGCCGCATGACTGTGCTTTTTCGGTTTTGGCGGAGGATGGTGAAGATTTCTGAAGCTGCATCGCGAGCGTCAGGGCGATTGCTGAGCGCGCCTGGGCAGCGCGAAGGCGGCAAACACATGGCGCAGCTCTCCCGCGTCCGCGGCGCTGCGCACGCGCGGAGCCAGCGCGCAGGCAAACGCCTGCAAGAGCGTCCGATCCTGCATCTGGCGCAGGCCAAGCGCATCCAGCACGGCGTCTGCGGCGCGGGTGAGCCGGCGCTCAATGTCCAGCACATGCAGCGGCGCCAGCTGCAAAAGCAGCGCCTGCCTCTGATCGTCGCGGATGTGCAGGCGGCGAGGGTCTTCACATAGCAGCGAAAGCCCCAGCGCATTGGCGGCAATCGGCTCATACAGGCTGGACACGGCGTCGCGCCAGTCGGGCGAAGCGCCGTCCAGCAGCGCCAGCACGCGGTGCAGCGCGAAGCGCGACAGGAAGCGCAGCTCGGCGGCCAGGCGCTCCAGATAGCACAGGACGAAGTCGATCCCGGGCAGCGCCTCCGGCACGGGCAGGGCCAGCTGATAGTCGATCTCGCCCGGAATGCGGTGGGCGAGGAAGCGCGCGTCGTAGTGCTCCAGCCCCGCGAGGATGCCGCTCAGCGTGCTGCGCAGCGCGAGGCTGCCGTAGTCCGGCGTATTCAGGCACAGCGTGCGCACGACGGCCTTCGCCCGGCGGGTCTTGTCCTCCAGGGCGCGCAGGCCGTCTGCGTACTGCGCGCTCAGGCGCTGCGCGTCCAGATGGGCAAACGTCGCCCCGGGCAGCACGCCCAGCGTGTAGAGCAGCGAGGCGAGAAGCTCCTGCATCGTCTGCATGGGCAGGCTGGCGCTGTCGCCCATCGTATAGGCGCGCGCCTGGTCGGAAAGAAGCGAGAGCAGCGCGTCGTGCAGCGCGGCGTTTTCCTGCTGCGAGAGCAGGCGGGTCAGATCAGTCGGCATCGTCGTCTTCCTC
>JBJEYK010000215.1:0-22099 GCA_051886775.1 Candidatus Ventricola sp.
GGCCCTTGTCGCCCACGGACGGATACAGGTAATCCGGCACCCCGATCTCCGGGCCGGAGCAGCACATGCCGTAGGAATCCACGCCGCGCAGCTTGCCCTTTTTGATCTTGATGCCGCCGGGCAGCTCCGCGCCCACCTTGGCCACGGGCACCAGGTCGCCCTCGTGCACGTTCGGCGCGCCGGTGACGATCTGCAGCGGCTCTTCCTCGCCGACATCGATCGAGCAGATGACCATATGGTCGGAATTCTCATGCTTGCGCACGGAGAGGATCCTGCCCACGACGACGTTCTGAACCGCCGCATTCTGATCCTCCAGGCCCTCCACGCCCGTGCCGTGCATGATCATCGCATCCTGAAAAGCCTCCGCGGAGACGGGAATCTCCGTGTACTGCTTCATCCATTGCATCGGTACTTTCATTGTCTTCTTCCTCCAACCTCAATCATCGCGGAACTGGGACAGGAAACGAACGTCGCCCTCGAACAGCGCGCGCATGTCCGTAATGCCGTAGCGCAGCATGCCGATGCGCTCCAGCCCCACGCCGAAGGCGAAGCCGCTGTACTTCTTGCTGTCGATGCCGCACATATCCAGTACCTTGGGGTTGACCATGCCCGCGCCGAGCACCTCGATCCAGCCGGTCCCCTTGCAGACGCGGCAGCCCTTGCCGTGGCAGTTCACGCACGTCAGGTCGACCTCGGCGGACGGCTCGGTGAACGGGAAGAAGGAAGGACGGAAGCGCGTGGTCACGTCGTCGCCGAAGAGCTTCTGGGCAAAGGCGTCGAGCGTGCCCTTCAGGTCGGCCATGGTGACATCCTCGTCGATGACCAGGCCCTCCATCTGATGGAACACGGGCGAATGCGTCGCGTCCACCTCGTCGGCGCGGTACACGCGGCCGGGGCAGACGATGCGGATCGGCGGCTTGCGCGTGAGCATCGTGCGCGCCTGCACGGGCGAGGTGTGCGTGCGCAGCACGATGTTGTCCTCCACATAGAAGGTATCCTGCGCGTCGCGCGCCGGGTGATTCTTGGGCAGGTTGAGCAGCTCGAAGTTGTATAGATCGTACTCCACCTCCGGCCCCTCAACCACGTCGAAGCCCATGCTGGTGAAGACGCTGAGCATCTGATCCTGCACCAGCGAAATCGGATGCACCACGCCGATGGGCGTATGACTGTGCGGCTCGGTCACGTCAATCGCCTCGCGCTGGAGCTTTTTCTCCTGCTCGATCTGCTTGAGATGCGCGTGCAGGGCGTCGAGCTGCTCGGTCAGCGCGGTCACGACCTCGTTGATCATCTGGCCCGCCTGCGGGCGCTCCTCCGCCGGCAGCTGGCCCATCGAGCGGCGCAGCAGGGTGAGATCGCCCTTCTTGCCCAGCAGCTTGAGGCGCAGGGCGTCCAGCCCGGCCTTGTCGCTGACCGCAGCGAGCTGCGCGGCAGCTTCCTCGCGGATCTTGCGCAGTTGTTCTTGCATATCCATGTTGAGAACCCCTCCTTTGATTCAAAGAAAAAAGCCTCGTCCGCAAAGGGACGAGGCTGAATTTCCTCGTGGTACCACCCAAATTCATCTCGTGCATGCGCAAGCATGCAGTAAGATCTTTGACAGGATAACGGGTCGTCCGTCTCCGCCTACCTATCAGCGGAGCAGCTCCTGAGTGAATTTCCCGAAGCAGGCCTGAGCGGAATTACAGCCGCGTTCCGCTCTCTCTGGCAGGCCGCCGTGACCGGGCATTGTCTCAATCTTCGCCTTTAGCGGATATTATACATGATTTTGCCCCGGCTGGCAAGCGCAAAACGACGTGTTTTTCGCGGGATTCTGCGCCGGAAACGGCAAATCCTCACTGAAGATACTGCGGATCGTCGCAATAGCAGAATTCCCCGGCGCGATGGCGGCAGCCGCACGCCTCCACGTCGTCCTCCTGCGCGCCCTCCGAAAGGGCGCCCAGCAGATGCTCCGTCACGATATGCGACACAAAGCGCTCGACCACCTGCTCGGCTTCCTGCTCATCGCCCACCAGCACATACTCGCTGGCGCCGTCCACCGTCTGCTCCTCGCGAACCAGCATCAGCGCAAGCTGATCACCGTCCCTGCGCAGGGCGCTGAGGACGGAATAGGTCTTTTCGCCAAAGCGGATGGTCGCCAGATGGCGAAGCGAAGCGGTGTGCCCGTGATTATCGCTGATTTCCACCCATTCGTCCTCCAGGGTGAAATCGTCATCGTCCAATATGCCTGACATGATGTTCCTTTCTCGATCAGATGCTTGAGGCTCACGCCTCCGGCTGCTCCCTGAGATATGCCTCGTATACCGCCTCGATCAGAGCTTCGTCCTCCAGCGACTGATAGCAGGGATTGCCCGAATCGTCGGTGATGCAGCGCATGATGAAGCTTTCGTCCCGGGCGATGTCGCCCGCGTCCTGCGCGCAGGTGAGCAGCACATAGTCCTCCTGCGCGTAACGGATTGTTGCGGTCAGATAAAACCTTATGGCCGTGCCGTCCTCGTCGACCATTTCCAGGATGCCGTCGTCCTCCGGCTCGTCGTCCTCTTGCTGAGTATCCGCCGCAGCCTGGGCGGCTCTGGCATCCAGGTAGGATTGCAGGATGATCACAGCGGCGAGCATGTCCACCTTTTTCTTGCGATCGGCCCGGCGCATGTCGGCCTCCAGCAGCGCGTCCTCCGCCAGCACGGTCGTCATCCGCTCGTCGTAATAGAAAACCGTCAGCCCCAGCGCCTCCAACTGGGCGGCAAACTGGCGCACCTTGTCGGCCTGAAAGCCCTGCGTACCGTCCATGTTGCGCGGCAGACCGCACAGGATCTGATCGGTTCCGTATTGCTTGGCAATCCCGGCAATATGGCGGGAATCAGGGCCGTAGCCCACGCGCGTGTAGGTTTCAATCGGCTGCGCGGTGATGCCCAGAGGATCGCTCACGGCGATGCCGATGCGGCGGTCGCCCACATCCAGTGCGACAATTCTCTCGTTCATGCGCGCTTCCTCACACGTTCTTGGACAGATAGAACTGCACCAGCTCCTCGAGCAGCTCGTCGCGGTCGATGCGGCAGATGAGTGAGCGCGCGTTCTGATAGCTGGTGATATACGTCGGGTCGCCGCTGATCAGGTAGCCGACAATCTGCGTAATCGGGTCATAGCCCTTGGCGGAAAGCGCGTGATAGACGCACAGCAGAATGGTCTGCGCGTCCTGCGGGTTCTCGCTGATGGTCTTGAAATGCTGCGTGCCCATATCCGAATTGATCATGACCCGTTCCCCCTCAAGTGTGTTGGCATGCTTATTATACACGATCTGCCGTGCGGTTTCAATCCTTGTTATGCCGTATTGGCGAGATTGCCCGCCTGCTGAAGCGACCAGAAGACGCTCCTGGCCGTCACCACCAGAGGCACCGCCAGCAGAATGCCCCAGAAGCCCAGCAGGCTGCCCAGCACAAACACGCTGACAAGCGCGGCAAGCGGATGAATCGACGTGCTGGAGGCCGTGAAATACGGGCTGACAAAGTTGCCCTCCACCTGCTGGATGAGCACGATCAGCCCCAGCGTGAGCAGCGCGGTATTCAGCCCCATCGGCAGCACGCTCAGCACAATCGGAACGGACGCGAGCACCGGCCCGATATACGGCAGGACTTCAAAGACGCCCATGAACAGCGCCAGCAGCAGCGCGTCGCGCACGCCCAGCGCCAGCAATCCCAGATAGGTGGCCGCGAACACGAATACGCTGGTTTTGATCACGCCGGACAGATAGCCCATCACGGCGTTGCGGCAGCCGCGCATGGCGCTGAGGAAGGCCATCCGCCAGGCGATCGGGATCAGCAGCATCAGATGATTGGCGACCAGGTGCCTTTCCCGCAGAAGATAATAGGTGATCACCAGCGCAAAGCCGATTCTGCCGGCCTGCGTGACCACCGACACACTGCCCCGGGCGAGCATCGCCGTCATGGAGGACACAGCCGCTGCGAGCATATCGGACAGACCCTGTACATGCAGCCCAAGCTGCTCCAGCAGCGCGCTGCCCGTTTGTGCCAGGGAAGTCAGCATCGGCGCGCTCCTTCGAACCAGCGCAATGGAATGCGCGACCAGATACGGCAGAAACGAGAGCAGCACGATAAGCGCCAGCAGCAGCAGGCAGCCCACGGATGCTGCGGCGGCCTGCGCGCTCGACCAGCCCCGGCGCTCCAGCCGCTGGCAGAGCGGGGCCAGCAGCAGCGTGAACGCCGCAGAAAACAAAAGCACCGCCAGCATGTTCACAAACGCGCCCCGGTGCAGGTAAACATATGCGCCGCCCGCGGCGAGCAGCAGCACGCAAGCGATCCTTCTGCGCATGCTCCGGATTCCTCCCGTTCTGTATGCAAAGAGCGCCGGACAGGCTTCCGCCGGCGCTCCCGCATTCAGCTTATTTCGTCCAGCAGTCGACCATCTGCTTGGCCAGCTGCGGCCCGTTCTTGGCCAGCACGCGCTTCATGCGTTTTCCCTGGGGCGTCATCATCAGCCCCGCGCCGACGGTCAGCCCCAGCAGCCCGCCCGCGGCAAGTCCCTTCATAGTGGATACGCGCATCTCACAATCCCTCCTTGGAGAAGTTCAGCTCGCTGCCCAGGGAGGACGGCACGGTCAGCTCCGGCGCAGCGCTGTCCGGCCTGGCATACGCATAGACCCAGATCCGAATCCGCTGCTCCTTGGGCAGATAGCCCGGCATCATCTCAATGGCCTGAATGCAAAGGCTGCTCTCGTCAATCGCGTAATCCGTGATGCGCCCGGCCAGCAGGCCGGCGGAATCCCGGATAAACTGACAGGGCACTGTCTCCAGCTCACGCCGATACTTCTGCGTGCCGCTGGCAAGAATAAAGCCGTCGGCGATCGACTGCACGTCCTGCGGCAGCAAAACCCGCTTTCCGCGGAACCCGCACGAGACGATCAGCGCACAAACCCGTTTTTGCGCTTCGTCCAGGCTGATGCTCTGCAAAAGTCCGATTTGCCTGTTGCCCGAGATCACCGGGTAATTGCGCAGGACGCTCATCCTGACCAAGGCGCATCCCTCCGCTTCTCCGCTGCGCATTGAGCCTGACCATAACGTTCTCATCCGCCGCCGAAGACATGCTGGCAATAATAGAAAAGCCGCGCGTCAGCGCAGCTTTTCCAGTGTGGACAAATAGTTTTCCGGAAGCGGGGCGACAAGCGTCATGCGCTCCCCCGTGGTGGGATGCGTAAAGGCCAGGCTGTACGCATGGAGCATCAGCCGGGGAATGCGCACGCTGGTTTTCAGATTCGGCGCGTATATCTGATCGCCCAGCAGCGGATGGCCGATGGAGTGCATGTGCACGCGAATCTGATGCGTCCTGCCCGTCAGCAGATGGACATCGAGATACGAAGCGCCCTTGAGCGGCTCGATCACCGTCCATTCGGTCTTGGAGGGCTTGCCGTCTGGCACGACGGCCATTTTCTTGCGATCCACGGGATGGCGGGCAATGGGCGCGTCGATCAGGCCGTGCTCCTGCGTGAAATGGCCGAAAGCGACGGCGCGGTAATGCTTTTCCATGCTTCGCTGCTTGAACTGCTCGCTCAGCGCGATATGCGCCCGGTCGTTCTTTGCGATCAGGATCAGGCCGGAGGTGTCCTTGTCCAGCCGGTGTACAATGCCGGGGCGCATCTCCCCGCCGATGCCCGAAAGATCCCGGATGTGATGAAGCAGCGCGTTGACCAGCGTGCCCGACTCGTTGCCCGCCGCCGGATGCACGACCATGCCGCAGGGCTTGTTGACGACCACGACATCGCTGTCCTGATAGAGGATGTCCAGCGGAATATCCTGCGCGACGATATCCACCGCCCGCGCCTGCGGCACCGTCAGGCGAAGCTGCTGCCCGCCCTCCGCCTTTGCGGCCGGCTTGGTCTGTATTTGTCCGTTCACCGTCAGCGAGCCCTCCTGAATCAGCGCTGCGATGCGGGAACGGGAAAGCTCTGTGTGCGCGCGCAGACAGGCATCGATGCGCGTGCCGGCTTCCTCCGGGGCGACGGTCAGCTCGATGATGTCATCCATGGTGTTCGTTCTCCTCCAGCCTGCCCCGCAGCAGCAGGAGCATCAGCACGGCGACGGACATGGTTATGGCGATATCCGCCAAATTAAAGACGGGAAAGCGGAAAGGCAGCAGCCGGATGTAGTCCGTCACGCCGCCAAGCAGCACGCGATCTATCAAGTTGCCGATGCCGCCGCCCATCAGGCACCCAAACGCCAGCCGCCCGGCGCGCGTCAGGCGCATCGACCGGCAGACGAAGACGGCTACGCCTGCCAGCAGCAGCGCGGACACGACCGCAAGCAGCGCCGTCCTGCCGGACAGCATGCTGAATGCCGCGCCGGTGTTGGTACAGTGCGTGATTTCCACAAACGGCTCCAGCCTCAGCAGCACGGCGCCCTCAGGGAATCGGCGGATCATTGCCTTGACAGCCTGATCCGCAGCGGCAACCGCAGCCGCCGTGCACAATACGCCTCTCATCATAGATTGTTTTCCACGATGCGCACCAGATCCGCCAGGAACCGCCCGATGACCGGCAGGTTGGCCAGCGCGATGTTGCGCAGCAAATACAGCAGCAGCGCACCCAGCACGGAAAAGCCGATGGAGAAGCCGACGCCGCGCGCGATGCCGCTCAGAAATTCAAAGAACAGACGCTTTTTCCAGTTGTGCACATAGCGCAGATAGGCGTCCAGGTGCATCTGCTCCATCCGCTGCACAATCCGTTCAAGCCGCCTGGCAAAAAAGTCAAGATCCACCTGTCCCGCCTCCCGCATGTAGCATGCCGGAATTGCGGCAGATTCATCCATGCAGGACGTTGCCCGCACCGGAAAAGAAGCCGCATGCAGCATTCCGAGAAAGCAAAACCCTTTGCGCCAGAGGCCGACGCCTGTCAGGCGGATTCACATAACAAAAAGCAGGGGAAGCTCCCCTGCACATAGCGCGGCGCAAGGGAAGCCCCCCGCGCCAGGACACGGCGTGCAGGCATGCGTTCCCCGAGCGCCGAAGATTACAGCAGCTTCTTGATCTGCTCCATGGACGCGTTCTGCGCCTCCACCGCCTTGCGAACAGCGGCGTAATAGTCGCCCGTCTGCTTGCGCAGTGCGGCGAGCTTCTCGGTCAGATCGGCGATCTGGCTCTGGGCATTCTCGCGGATGTGAGCCGCATCGTCGTTGGCCTTGGCGATGATCGCCTGCGCGCGGGAATCCGCCTCAGACACGATCTCGTCGTACGCATCCTTGGCCTTGGTGAGCACAAGCTCGAAGCTCTCGGAGCTGCGGCGATCCTCAACGGCCTTGGCAGGTGCGGCGACAGGGGCAGCGGCGGGCGCGGCAGCCGGGCGCGCGGCAAGCTGCGCACGGGCCTGCTCCAGCTCGCGCGTCAGGGAAGCGACCTGCTCCTTCAGCCTGTTGGTCTCCGCCTCGCGATTCTCCATTTCCTCGAGAATTTCGTCGAGGAAAGCCTCTACCTCGTTGTTGTCGTAGCCATTCTTGACAACCTTGAATACTTTATTGACGATCGTATCCAGTGTGATAGCCATGGGGATGAGCTCCTTTCAAAGCAAATGTTCAATTCACTCGTATCGGAAGAACGTCAGGCCGATACGTTGTTTCCTGGTTGTACCGTCGATCGAAACGAGGCGAACGCGCCCCTTCCCGCGCAGGGAAAGCAGCGTATTCTCCGCCACAGCGGCGTCCACCCGGTCGCAAGGGAGATGATTGACCTTGACCAGACCGCCGCGGATGACCTCCTGCGCCTGTGCGCGCGACAGCCGGTACGCCCCGGCGAGCACAGCGTCCAGGCGAAGCGAGCTGACGATCGCAGAAAAAGAAACGCCATCAGGCTCCGGCATGGCCGGCGGCGTATCCAGCGCCCGAAGGCTGAGCGATGCCCTGCCGGCGCTGGTCATGTTGGCGACGAGATAGTCCGCCGTGGTCTCATGGGCGAACAGATACACATCCTCGCCAGCTATGATCATATCGCCAATGCAGGATCTTGTCAAGCCCAGAGCCATAAATGCGCCAAGAAGATCCCGATGGGAAAGCGTACAAAATCTGGAAGCGTAACGGCTGTGGAGGCAGACGATGGGATAGGCGCTCTGCTCAACTGTCTCGCCGGCGGGATAAAAGCAGCCGATCCTGCGCTCCGCGCGGTCATATCCGCCATAGGAGGCAAACGCCGCGCCTTGCGCGTGCGCGAGACTCTGCGCATGATGAAGCTCCGCCGGATCGAGAAACCGTGTGAAGCGGACAAGCCCCTTCTCTGCGGCAAGCCTGGCCGCGTTTTCAAGCAGATGCTGCGATTCTTCCATGGTTATCGACCATACCGCGCGCGGCCTGCGCCGTAGACGTCCGATTCGATGATCTCGACATTTTCCGGCGCAAGCAGATAGGAAAGATGCGCCACCTTGATCATCCTGCCCTGAAGCGCAAACGCCGCGCCGCTGAGCAGGTCGACCACGCGGCCGCAGTCCTTGGGATCGATATTCTCCAGATTCAGCAGGATGCTCTCGCCGTGCAGCAGATACTTGATAATCTCCCGGCACTCTTCGATCTGGCGCACGCTGATGATGCGTTCGCAGTGCGTGTACTGCGGCTCCTGCGCGCGGGTGTCCATGCGGGAATCGTGGATGACATTGCTCCGGCGGGAGGATGCGGCGCGCGAGGGCTGCGGCTCCCTGCGGGGAGGCTCCTCCTCCGGCTCGTCCTCATCCTCCTCATAGGCGGCGGGCTGACGGCGGCTGCGCTGCGCGTGGCTGAAGGGGAAACGCAGGGAAAAGCGAGGGGCATCCTCGCCCTCTTCCTCGTCGTCCTCTTCCTCCAGCTCGTTTTCCTCGAGCTCCTCGCTGCGATCCTCTTCCTCCTCACCCGTGAAGCCGAGCTTTCTTGAAAGCGAACTCAGAAAATTCATGAATCTGTATCCCCCTCGAGTCAGTTCTGATCCCGCTGCGCGGCAGCGACCGGCCTGCGCGCGCCGAAGATGGCCGAGCCGATGCGCACATGCGTAGCGCCCTCCTGCGCGGCCAGCAGATAATCGCCGGACATCCCCATCGACAGCTCCTCGATGCGCGTGCCTGCGATAGCCTCCTGGCGGAGCGCATCAAAGAGGCTGCGCATTCTCGTAAAATACGGGCGCAGCTGTGCTTCATCATCCAGTTCCGGCATCACGGCCATCAGCCCGCGCAGCTCCAGCCCCGGATAGGCTGCCACGCTGCGGGCAAAGGAGAGCGTCTCCTCCGCGGGAATGCCGCCCTTCTGCGGCTCATCGCCGATATTGACCTGAATCAGCACCGGCATGCGCAGGCCATGCTGCTGTGCGCGCCGGTCGATCTCCCTGGCCAGGCTGTCGCGATCAAGGGACTGAATCATCCCAACCTTGTCTATTATATATTTAACCTTGTTGTTTTGCAACCTTCCAATGAGATCAATTTGAAAAGAGGCGTCCAGATACGGCAGCTTTTCCATGAGCTCCTGCACGCGGTTCTCGCCCAGGCGCGCAACGCCTGCGGCTCGGAGGGCGTTGATCCGCTCCGGCTCCACCGTCTTGGTGACAGCGATGATCTCCGGCGCGCGCCCCCAGCGCTCCGCCGCGGCCTGCAATAGCTCCCGGCGCAGCGACGCCACGCGAAGCTGAATTTCCTCGTCCATCCGCAATCCCTCTCTGTTGTGGTCAAAAGAGCATGACAGTCTTTCCCGCCTCCAGCGGCGAGCCGGACAGCGTCGGCCGCACAAAGGCAGTGTTGTCGTCCGAATAGGAGATGACCGTCACCTCGACGAAGGTCTGCACGCCGCCGTCAAGCACGACGACGCCGATCATGTTATTCATCGTATACAGCGCGTTGACCGGCACATGGACGCCGGAGACGAAGTCGCCCACCGTCGCGCCGCAGGTACGGATATTGAGCACCGGCTCCACGCTCGAGCGCACGCGCATGCGCAGCAGCAGGTCGCTGCCGATGCGCGAGAAGGACTCGACCACTGCGGGAATGACATAGTTGTCAAACCCGGTCAGATTCATTCGGTACTCCTCGCCGACCACGGGATTCCAGTCCCGGTCCGTGCACAGGAACAGCGCATACCACTCGTCCTCGATCACCGTGCGGAAGATGGGATCGCTGCCGCGCTCCTGTGCCGTACTTCCTGACGGCACTGCGCCGCGGATGACGCTGCGCACATCGCTTGGGGTGAGCGTGGAATAGGTCTTGGAATTGACGGTGGTCTCAAAGCCGTCGGTGTAGAAGCTGACCAGGCAGTCCTCGTCGGCGACGTAGGTATTCGTCCAGCTGTCGATCTTCTTGAGCTGGTCGTTTTCCACCTTGTACAGCTCCGACAGTGTCTGGTCGTCGGGATACTTCTGGCGCAGATAGTTCTTGCGCACGGTCAGCGCGCTTTCCAGCTGCTTTTCAAGATTGCTCAGGCTGCCCACGCCGCGCCCCTGCACCAGCGTGCGCACCTGCTGGGCCAGCAGAGCGATTTCCTCGTTTTCGCTGTCCAGCGCGGCGTCCACATAGGTGCTGAGCACCTGATTGACGTGGTAATTCTGGATCTCGGTGCGGTAGGTTTGCAGGCGGTTGATCTCCGTCTGGTTGTAGCCGGAGGTATAGACCTTGCAGATCACGCCATTGCGGGATACGCGGCTGCCCTCGCTGGCCACAAAGTCGATGCGGGTCTTGTTTTCCGTTACCTGGATATCCTCGTTTCGCGCGATGACCAGCGTGCCGGTATAGGAATTGCCCAGCGTGTCGGCGCGGACAATCGCCGTCGTCGCGTTCCTGGAGAAGACGCCCCGCAGCTGCCACAGCGCCACGCCGGCCAGCGCCAGAAACACCAGCAGAACCAACAGCCGAAGCAGGACGGAGCCTGCGCGATTCTTCTTTCTCTTTTTCTTTTTCTTTGCGCTCATGCTCGTCAGGCCTCGACTGCGTCCTCTTCCTTGGGCTGCATGACCCAGATAGCGCTCCGCTGCCCGCTCAGGGTCAGATCATAGCGGGCAAGAACGCGAACGCCCTGCGTCTTGCGCAGCGTGCTCTCGGCGTGATGCAGCGCGGCGACGACGATCAGCACGCCGTCCTCGCTAAGAATGCGCCGCGCCTCGTACAGCGCGTTGCGCAGCTCGGATTCCTCACATCGCTCGGCCTTCACCGGCAGGTACAGCGTGACAGCGTCCTGGCTCTTGTCCGCCAGATCGGTGTACCCGCTGGAGCCCTCGATGACGCGCACGCCGCGCACCCTTTCGCCAATCAGCCGTGCACTGGCGCGATCCGGGCACACGCAGGTCAGCGTCCTTACGCCGGAGGCCTTCATGGCCTGCACAAGCGTGCCGCTGGCGCCGCCCAGGATAGCGGCGCTGCCGCCGGCGCAGCGGCAGAGGAACGCGACCACCGCGCACACGTCCGAGCGCAGCTGCCCCTCCTGCCGGGTGGCCGGGCGCTTGCCGATGCGCCAGAGGAAATATGCGGCCTCCGGCCGGCACAGCACCCACAGCTCCACATCCGGGCGCTCTCGATAGGTCTTCATGCCGGTGTTCTCGCAGATGGCCTTTTCCAGCATGTCCACATAGCGCATGTTGGCGGCGACCAGCTGATCGCCTACCGCCGTCACGACGCGGAAGCGCTTGCCCTGCGTCTCCTCGAACGGAAAGCGATCCAGCCAGCTGCCCGTGGCAAGCAGGCGGCGGATGGCGTCGTTCACATCCGATACCGGCTTCATCTGGAACAGCACGCAGAATGTCTGATGCACAAACGGGAGCGACGGCTCGCGGACGCTGCGGTAAATCGCCGCGCCGGGCACCATGCGCTCCACCGCAACGCCGCCCTCCTTGTGCAGCATGGCCTCAACAGGCTTTTCAAGCCCGCGAACAAACGTGGAAAAATACTGTTTCTTCATCTACCATCCGATCCTTTTTTGTCCTGCGCGGCGCGATGTGCGCTCACGCTGTGCGAGTTGGTCTCGCTGAAGAGCATCCTGAAATACGCGTCGCCATAATTGTACATCACATTGTCGGCAACCATGCGCATCAGGGTATGCTTGTCGCACCAGCGCACGGCGCGAACCTCCTCCTTCTGCAGGACGAAGGCCTCCGCCGGACAATCGATGTGGATGATGAACACATTGCAAAACGAATTGCTCCTGCGCAGGCAGGCGATCTGCTGCATTTCGCTTTCGGCGGCGTCGTAGCCCAGCTCCTCGCGCAGCTCGCGGCGCGCTGCCGTCATGGCATCCTCGCCGCTGACGGCGGAGCCGCCCGTCACCGCCCAGAGGTTGGGCTTCCATTGCACAGTCGCGGCGCGCTGCTGAATCAGCCATTCTCCGCTTTGATTGACCGGCCAGATATGCACGCCCAGATGATACAGCCCCGCGGGCACCTCTTCCCCGCGCCGCATGGTGCGTCCGGTCTTGCGCCCGTTCGCGTCGAACAGATCCCAGATCTCATGCCCCATGCGTCGCTCCGTTTGCCGCCTCAATACGCCGGGCAATCGACGCGACGGTCTTCTCGATATCACAGCCGGACGCATCAAACACGATGTCGGCCTCCCGCTCGTACAGGGGAATCCGCTCGTCATACAGCTGGCGAAGCGTCTGTCCGGGGCGCAGTGTCACGCCGCGCGTCGCCAGATTGGACAGGCGGCGCCGGATTTCAGAGAACGGCAGACGGATATAGACGACGATGCCCTTCTCATGCAGATGCGCCATAGCGCGCTCCCCATAGACCACACTGCCGCCGGTGGCGATCACGGTTCTGTCGCAGTCGATCCGGAGGATGGTCTCCTCCTCGCGCTTAAGAAAGGCGTCGATGCCGATCTCCTCGATCATCGCCTGAAGCTTGCGCCCCTCCCGCGCCTGAAACACGACGTCCGTATCCATGAACGCAAGCCCCAGCGCTTTGGCCAGCAGCACACCGACCGTACTCTTGCCGCAGCCGGGCATGCCGATCAACACGATATTTGACAAACTGATCCTTCTCTCAATAAAAAATCCCTTTCTATTGTATCCGGAAAACTGCCGTTTTTCAAGTCCTTCACATATTTTCATAAAATTGGAGCATTCTGTGCGGATAATCTGATGAAATCTGACGGCAGCACTTGCATATTATTCAATGCAATGGTATAATCATGCACATTCGATGTGATCGAGGAGGATATCCACATGGATCTGACGCAGTATCAGGCGAAGCACACGTTTTCTCAGCGGCACCTGCTGACCCTTCAGGACTGGAGCGAGGACGACATCTATCACTGCCTTTCCCTCGCCCTGAAGCTCAAGGCCATGCAAAAGAGCGGCCAGCAGCAGACCTGCCTTGCCGGCAAGACGCTGGCGATGATTTTTGCCAAATCCTCTACGCGCACGCGCGTCTCCTTTGAGGTCGGCGCAAGCCAGCTGGGCGGCAACGCGCTCTTTCTCTCGACGGCGGACATTCAGCTTGGCCGCGGCGAGCCCATCAGCGACACGGCGCAGGTGCTCTCGCGCATGGTGGACGGCATCATGATCCGCACATTCCGCCAGAGCGATCTTGAGGCGCTGGCCAAATACGGCAGCATCCCGATCATCAACGGCCTGACGGACGAGTTCCACCCCTGCCAGGTGCTGGCCGATCTGCTGACAATCTACGAGAAGAAGGGCACGCTCAAGGGCCTGAAGCTGGCGTTTGTGGGCGACGGCAACAACATGGCGCACTCACTGATGATCGGCTGCTCCAAGCTGGGCATCGACGTGGCGGTGGCCAGCCCCGACGGCTACAAGCCCAGCCCGGTCTACACCGCCTGGGCTGTGGCCAACGCGCAGGCGCACGCAAGCAGGGTGACGGTGTGCACCGATCCTTTGGAGGCCTGCAGGGATGCGGATGTGCTCTACACCGATGTGTGGGCCAGCATGGGCCAGGAGGGCGAGGCTGCCGAGCGCCGCAGGGTGTTCGAGGGGATCTACCAGATCAACGCGGAATGCGTCGCCGCCGCTCACCCGGACTGCATCTTCCTGCACTGCCTGCCGGCTCATCGCGGCGAGGAGGTCACCAGCGAGGTGATCGACGGCCCGCACAGCGTTATCTTCGACGAGGCGGAAAACCGTCTGCACGCCCAGAAGGCTGTGATGTCGCTGCTGATGGGCGGCGGTAAGGCCTGAAATTCTTCTTGACAAGCAGCCGAAAGGCGCATATAATAGCCTCACAATTCAATGACCGCTGGGGGCGCGACATGCTGAGATGGCCAAACGGCCTGTCCCTTTGAACCTGTGTAGTTAATCCTACCGTAGGGAAGCGACGATTCTTGATCCATTTCAAGCCGCAGCTCTTCCCGTGCTGCGGCTTTTTCGTGATCCGGGAATGGCGCGAGGAGCCGCATGCTCTCCATCGCTTGGCTGGCCTGCGAATTGCGACACATTACGAAAGGGGTTCTGATCCATGTTTTCCAAGTTCGCTGAGATTTCTCCCGTCGTCTGGGGCATCGTGGCCGCGCTGGCCATCGTCGGTGTCGTGCTGTTCTTCATCACGCGCGACGGCAAGCGCTGGACGACCCGCATGCTGGCCAACGCTGCGCTGGTGATTGCGCTCTCGTTCATCCTCTCCTACATCCGCCTGTACAAGATGCCGCAGGGCGGCTCCATCACGCTGGCCTCGATGCTGCCGATCTTCATGTTCGCCTATGCCTACGGCTGCGCGCCCGGCATGCTGGTGGGCATGGCCTACGGCGTGCTGCAGTTCATCCAGGACGCCTATTTCGTCCATCCGGTCGAGCTGCTGCTGGACTATCCCCTCGCCTATGCCATGCTGGGCCTGGCGGGTCTGGCCGGCAAGTTCTCCGATCAGTGGGGCATCATCCCCGGCATCGTGCTGGGTACGTTTGGCCGCTTCGTATGCGCCTTCCTCTCCGGCGTGATCTTCTTTGGCATGTACGCGCCGGAGGGCCAGAACGTGCTGGTGTACTCTGCGGTATACAATGGCTTCTACCTCATTCCGGAGGCCGTGATCTGCCTGATCATCGCTTCGATCCCGCAGATTCGCAGGCTTGCCAAGCAGCTGGCGATGAGCAAGTAATCCCTCGCACATCCTGGGGCGGCCGTTGGGCCGCCCTTTTGCTTGCCCCAAATCGGGAAAGCCGTCGTTTTCCTTTCGGTCAATTGCCTGACGCGCACCGGCGTGCTATAATATCCGACAGAGAATGGCAAGGAGTGAATGCAATGGCCAACAACCGCATGAGCAGCCGGCAGCAGAGCGCAAAAATTGCTTTCTGCGGGCTGATGACCGCGCTCTCCGTCGTGCTGATGCTCTCCGGCGGGCTGATTCCTGTGGCGACCTATTGCGCCCCGATGATGGCAGGCGCGCTGCTGCTGCCCATCCTGATCGAATATGGTAAGAAGGGTGCGTGGACATCGTATGCCGCCGTCGCGCTGATCACGCTGCTGATGGGCGTGGACAAGGAGGCTGCGTTTTTTTATCTCTTCCTCGGCTACTACCCCATCATCAAGTGGGACATCGACCGTATTGCGCGCAAGCCGCTTCGCCTGGCGGTCAAGCTGTTGGTGATCAACGGCGCCATCGCGCTGATGTACGCCGTGCTGGGCCTTGTGCTGAACATGGACGCACTGGTGGAGGAATTCACGCAGATGGGCGCGGTGCTGCTGGCGGCCTTCGTGATCATGCTCAACGCCTGCATGCTGCTCTACGACCGGCTGATGACGCCGCTGGTCATCCTCTACGTCAAGCGCGTTGTGCCCAAGCTGAGATTTCTGCGCAGATAATCCGATACAGCAAGGACGCCGTTTCATCGTCAAGGCCTGAAACGGCGTCCTTTGCTATGCCCCGGCGCGCAGCGTCGGGTTGCTTACAGTGACGGATAGGTCGGCTTGATCGTCGGATCGATCAGCCCGGAGCGTCCGATGCCCAGGATCTCGGTCGTCGTCCGGGCGCTGGTCTTGCCGTCGTACTTGCCGATCCGGGTGATCTGATTGCCCATGAAGGTCATCACCGCAGTCTGCCCGCCGTCAAAATTGAGCGCCTCCACACAGCCGACCTCCAGCAGCCGGTTGGCCAGGAAGGCGATTGTCACGCCCGTGCTGGTGCGCATGCGCCCCTCAGCCAGGATGGTGAAGTAGTGCCCCGGCTCAATCATGCCCACGGCGCAGCGCGGCTGCTGCGTCTTTCCGTTGCGCATTTCCTCGACAAAGCTGTTCAGCTTGCCGTCGCGTATCAGGTAGGGGCCGAAGGAGAACACATCGATGGCGCCGCGCTCGAGGTACTCCTCCGCAGTCAGCTCGTCGCTGTGATAGACCTTCCAGGAGCCGTCCTCGTTCATGGCGATCGTGTCCAGATTGGGGAACTTGCTGCGGTTGGCCGCCGGTACACGGTCGAAGAACACCTGCCTGCCGCGGATGACCATGCCAGTGATGGCGTTGCGGCCAAGCCGATAGGTGTAGTAATCCGTGTTCATGCCGAAGACGACCTGATTTTCCCGCGCGATGACAGCCGCCTGCACATGCTTTTTCTGCGGCTTTTCGGGATTGTAGAGGATCGCGCCGAAGCGCTCCACGCCGGGATCGCAGAAAACCTGCGCCTCGTACCAGGTGTTCAGCGCTTCGGGATCAAAGCGCCGGTCGACCCGAACCACCAGCGTCGGCGAGGCGTAGAACCACAAGCCCGCCTCCGGGTCATCCACAACGTACTCGCCCTTAAGCAGGTAGCCCTTCTCGTCCCGGGGCTGGCTCTCGTCCGGCCACTGAACATCCGCAACGGGCTTAAGCCCCGCCGGGCGCGGGGTAGGCGTCGGCACAGGGGTCGGGGTGGGCGCCGGGGTGGCGGTCGGCTCCGGCGTGGTGCCGTCCGGCCTGGGCGTGGGCGTCCACGAAAGGTTTTCAAAGAAGTCCCCGCCGATGACATCCGGGCCAACCGCAGAATACGCCAGACCGAACGCCGCACAGCTGGTGTCCCCCTCGTCGGTCACGACAAAGTCCGTGGTCTGCTGCGTCACATGCAGCGTATACGCCTCCTGGGCAAGCTGCAGGCTGGTCTTCCCCTCCATCGACTGGAGCGGAATGCGCCAGTTCATGGTGATGGCGTTCTCGGGATACAGGTGCAGATACAGCTTCTTCGGCTGCCACACGCCATACTGCTTGGCCAGCTCGGGCAGATACGCTTCGTCCGCCGCCCTTTCAATGCAATAGAGCATCACGTCGGCGCAGAGCTTGTGCGCGCCATGGCCGTATTCGCCATTCACGTCGTGCGTGATCACAGCCTCGGGCCGATAGCGGCGCAGCAGCTCAGTGACAAAGGCCTGCGTATCCTTCTTGCCCCATTTCTTGTAGGCCTCGTCGAGCTTGCTGGAATAGCCGTCCCAGAAATCGCCGATCACGGGATAGGTGCGAAGCCCCATATGCCACAGCCCGTTGAGCAGCTCGCTTCTGCGGGTTGTGTTGGAATACGTCATATAGGCCACCACGACGCGCATGCCGCGCTCAGTGGCATAGGTGGGAATCGCGCCGCCGAAGAAGATCAGCTCATCGTCGGGATGCGCAGCCAGCAGCAGCAGATCGGCCTTCTCCGGCGTCGGCTCCCAGCGCTGCACCCAGCCGGGCACCTCGCCGTCGGAGAAGACAAAGATCTCGTTGATCTTGAATTTGGTCTTTTTTCCGGAGGTATCGATCAGGCGGAAGCGCGTCTTGCCGCCCAGCTCCAGCAGCACATGGGCATAGTCGTTCGTCCCCTCGATCAGCGGCAGCCATTGCCCGTCCTGCTCCTCCTCGATGGCCCAGGCCTTGGGCATGTCGCCGAAGCAGATGTACAGGTATTGCGCAGGCTCCCCCTGCGGCGCTGTGAACTCGATATAGGGAGCCACCTGTTCCTTGCTGCTGAAGTAGCTGGTATAGGCGCGATCGTAGAGCTTATCCGTGCTGCGCCCGGGCGAATACGGCGCACACTGCGCCGTGATATCCCGTGCCTCCTGCGCCCCCGCCGCGCCGCACAGGCAGAGCAGCAGCAGGAAGAGCAGCGTCATTCTTTTGAGCATGTCGTTCACCTTTCAAGCATTCATGTAGGGTATCCCGCGTCCGCCCGCATTCGCGCCGCGCAGGCTCAGCGCGCTCATCGCACAGGCGGCGCGCAGCGCTGCGAGGCTCCGAAAAGCATCCGATGGAGCTGGTTGCTCAGCGCGCCAAGCTGCTCAATGGAAAGCGCTTCCGCCCGAGCCTGGGCGCTCAGCCCGGTCTCCTCAAGCAGCGCGGCGGCCTGAGCACGATCGAGCGCAAAGCCGGCGGCGAGATTGTTGGTCATGGTTTTCCGGCGCATGGCAAACGCGGCGTTCACCAGCCTGAAGAAAAGCGTCTCGTCCTCCACATGGGCCATCGGCGTCTGCCGGCGGGTCATCACCACAAAGCTGGAATCGACCTTCGGCGGCGGATTGAAGCAGGCCGCGGGCACGTCCAGCGCCCGGCGCACCTCGCAGGTGTACTGGCACAGGATGGCCAGCGGCCCATAGCCCTCCTCGCCGGGGGCGCTCAGGAGCTTGTTGGCGACCTCCTTCTGGATCATGACGGCAATCGACCTGGCCTGCGGCAGCTCGTGAATCAGGCGGCTGATCACGTCGGTGGTGATGTAGTACGGCAGATTGGCGGCCACGCGCAGCGAGCAGTCCTCGCCGAATGCCTGCTTGACCAGAGCGGCGAGATCCGTTTTCATCACATCGCCCTGCGCCACCTGCACGTTGGCATAGGGCGCCAGCGTGACATTGAGGATGGGCAGCAGCGCCTTGTCGATCTCCAGCGACAGCACCTGCCGGGCACGACGGGCCAGCGGTCTGGTGAGCGCGCCGAAGCCGGGGCCAATTTCCAGCACGCAGTCCTCCGGCGTGACCAGAGAAAGCCCGGCCAGCTCCTCAAGCAGCGCTTCGTCCTCCAGAAAATTCTGACCCAGGCTGCGCTTGTGATGAAAGCCTTGCTTTTTCAATGTGTCTCCTCCCAGCGGCATGTCGAGATTATTTCACCAGATCGGCGGATTCCTCGTTGGTTTCTGCGATGATGTAGTGCGGGCGCTTTTTGACCTCCAGATAGGTCTTGGCCAGATACTGCCCCATGATGCCCATGCACAGCAGCTGAAGCCCGCCCATCATCAGAATGATACACGCGGTGGAGGCCCAGCCGGCGACGGGGTCGCCGAAGAGCAGCCTGCGCACCACGATGAACACGATGGCCAGAAACGAGATGATCGTGAGCAGCAGCCCCATCAGCGAGGCGATGGACAGCGGCGCCTGCGAGAAGTTGACGATCCCATCGATGGAGTACTTGAACAATCCCCAGAAGCTCCATTTCGTCTCGCCCGCCACGCGCTCCACGTTCTGATAGGGAAGCCACTTCGTCCTGAAGCCGATCCATCCGAAGATACCCTTGGAGAAGCGATTGTACTCGCTCATGGCGACGATTGCGTCGACCATTTCCCGGCGCATCAGGCGGAAATCCCGCGCGCCGTCGACAATGTCCGCATCGGAGATGCGGTTGATCAGCCGATAGAACATACGCGCAAAAAAAGAACGGATCGGCGGCTCGCCCTCGCGCGTCACGCGGCGGGTGGCGACGCTGTCGTATTCGCCCGTCTCCAAAGCGGCGAGCATCTCGGGCAGCAGCGACGGCGGATCCTGCAAATCGGCGTCCATCACCGCGACATACTTCCCCCGGGCGTTGCAGAAGCCCGCGTACATCGCCGCCTCCTTGCCAAAGTTGCGGGAAAAGGAAATGTAGCGCACGCGCTGATCCTTCTGCGCCAGCGCGCGAATGACGCAGAGGGTATTGTCCCTGGAGCCGTCGTTGACAAACAGGAATGTCATGTCGTAATCCGGCATCGCGGCAGCGACCTTGCTGACTGCGTCGTAAAACAGCGGCAACGAGGCCTCCTCGTTGTAGCAGGGCACGATCAGGGTGACAGATGTAGGCATTTTATGACCCCCAGCACTTGCAATCGGTATCCCTATTCTTTCATATTCGGGCAAAAAAGTCAAGATCCGCAAGAAATCATCCCGCTGGCAGGGAGCCGTCTGGCGTCCTGTCGGCGGGATGGCTGATGCGGTTTAGTCGTCCTCTTCCTCGTCCTCGGGCAGCTCGCCGTTGTGGTAGACGTCTTGCACGTCATCCAGATCGTCGAGCATCTCCAGCATCTTCTGGATCTTGGCCACCGTGTCGGGATCGGTGATTTCGTTGGTGTTCTGCGGCACCATGGTCAGCTCGGCGCTCAGGAAGGTGTAGCCGGCCTTCTCCAGGTTCTCGCGCACGGCGGAGAAGTCGGCAACCTCGGTGGTGACCTCGAAGCTGTCCTCCAGCGCCTGGATGTCGGAGGCACCGGCATCCAGCGCGGCCATCATCACCTCATCCTCGTCCATGCCGGGCTTGCGCTCGATGACGATCAGGCCGACCTTGTCGAACATGTAGGACACGCAGCCGTTGGTGCCCAGGGAGCCGCCGTTCTTGTCGAAGATGTGGCGGATATCGGACGCGGTGCGGTTGCGGTTGTCCGTCACCGTCGTGACGATCACGGCCATGCCGCCCGGCGCGTAGCCCTCGTACTGGATCTCCTCGTAATTGACGCTGCCGACCTCGCCGGCGGCCTTGGCGATGGAGCGCTTGATGTTATCGTTGGGCATGTTGTTGGCCTTCGCCTTGGCGATGACGTCGCGCAGCTTGCCGTTGACATCGGGGTCGCTGCCGCCGTCGCGCACGGCGATGGCGATCTCACGGCCGATCTTGGTGAAGATCTTGCCGCGGGCGGCGTCCGCCTTGCCCTTCTTATGCTTGATATTTGCCCACTTGGAATGGCCTGACATAATGAAAAACCTCCCGGTTGATTTGCTACGTCGGTCATTATAGCACGGCATTTGCATGCTGCGCAACATGCGATGGGCGATTTTCTCCGTTTTTCGTCGAAAAAATCAAGCGGCAGCGCGTTTGAGGCGCCGCTCAGGCATGATGTGGTCTGGCGCACGCATAGTGTAGGCCGGGTGATGAGCGTGCGCACAGCTGTTTTCCTTGTAATGATCGTCCTGCTTGTGCTGCGCCCCGGCTCCGGCGCGCAGGCGGCCAGGCAGGCGCTTGGCATCTGGGGGCTGGACGTCGTGCCGAGCCTGTTTCCGTATATGGTGCTGTGTAGACTGCTCAGCGAGCGGCTTCGACGCGCGCGCCTGCCTGCTGCGCCCGCCGCCGCTGTGCTGGGGCTGATGGGCGGATCGCCGGCGGGCGCGTCCGTGCTGGCGGCGTATGCGGGGAACCTGCCGGACAGCGTGCTGCTTCCCCTGTGCGCGCTGACGGGCACCATCAGCCCGATGTTCTTTCTGGGCACGATGGATGCGTGGCTGTCGGACCGTTTGCTGTGCAGGATGCTGCTGGCGTCGCATTGGGCAGGCGCGGGCTGCGCGGCGGCGGCTGTGTATCTGCTGACGCGCCGGCGGGGCGACAAGCCAATGCGCCCGACGCAGGACGCCGGCCCGGGTGACGCGATTGCCCAGAGCGTACAGGCGATTCTGAGCGTGGGCGGGTGCATCGTGTTTTTCAGCGTTGCCGCCGAGATGATCCGTTCCCTGCCGCTTGTGGGTGACCTGTTCGGCGCGCTGATGCACGCGGGGCTGGAGGCAGCTGGCGGCATGCACGCGCTGTGTGCCGTGCCCTGTGCCGCGCACACGCGCGCCATGCTGATGGCGGCGGCAGGCGGATTCACCGGGCTGTCCATCCTCACGCAAAACCTCGTGTTTCTTCGCCCGCTGGGCGTCAGCCTGCCCGTCTTGACCGGTATCGCTGTGCTGCGCGCCCTGTTTGCGGCACTGGCGATGGCGCTGATGCTGGCCTTTTGCTAGCACAGCAGCGCGCGCAGCTGATCCAGTGCGCGCCGCTCCATACGGCTGATCTGCGCCTGGCTCCTGTGGAGCAGCACGGCGGTCTCCTTCTGCGTCTTCTCGCGGTCGTAGCGCAGGCAGAGCAGCAGCTGCTCCTCCCGGCTGAGCTGCTGCATGGCCATGCGCAGCGACAGCGCCTCCACATCCACCCCCTCGCTGGAGCGCAGCGTGTCTGACAGGGACGGGCGGTCTTCTCCCGCCTCCTCCAGCGACAGCGCATCGCGCATGTCGTACATGTCGCGCAGC
>JBJEYK010000216.1:0-22065 GCA_051886775.1 Candidatus Ventricola sp.
AGCCGATGCGCGCCAGATCGACGTCCTTGACGCGCGAGGCGCCAATCAGGATGCCCGAGGCCTCGCCATACAGGTCGATACCCGTGCGCCTGCCCAGGCCGAAGGCGTGCAGGTACGGATACAGCCGCTCCACGCCCAGCCGCAGCGCCAGCTGTGTGAAGACCGGGTTGCAGGAGTTTTGCAGCGCCTTCTTCATCGACTCCGCGCCGTGGGGCGCGCCCCAGCAGCGCACCGTGCTGCCGCTGACTGTGATGCGGCCCGAGCAGTAAAAGCCCTCGTCCGGATTCGTCGCCCCGCAGTCGAGCGCGGCGGCGGCGGTGATCATCTTGAAGGTCGAGCCAGGCTCGTACACGTCGGTGAGCGTTGTGATGCGCATCAGCTCGTTGAGCGCATCGACGTCCTCCCGCGGCGGATCCGCCGGGTCATACGTCGGATACATCGCCATGGCCAGCACGGCGCCGGTGTCCACGTCCATCACGATGGCCTGCACCTGGCGCGCCTCATTCACCGCGGCGCACTCGCGCACGGCGCGCTCCACAGCCGCCTGCACGTCGCGGTCGATCGTCAAGCGGAGGGTATTGCCCGCCTGCGCGGGCACATAGAGCGTCACGCCGTCGGGCAGCGTTCTGGCGCGGGCGTCCACCTCGGTCACCATGCGCCCCGGCTCGCCGGAGAGCACCTCGTCGTAGCGCAGCTCCAGCCCGCTCTGGCCGACGCCGTCCACATTGCACAGCCCCAGCACCTGCGACAGGACGCTCCCCATAGGATACCACCGACTGACGTCCTCGTCAAATGCAATTCCGCTGAGCCGCGCGCTGTCGGGATGGCGCGCGTCCGCCCGGATGGCGCGAAGGCGATCCGCATCCTCACAGGCCACCTGGCGCGCCAGCGTGACCGACGCGGCATTGGTGCCCGTCAGGCGGGCAAGCGTCGTCTCGCTGCTGATGCCCAGCTCGCGCTCGAGCACGTCCGCCAGCCCCTGTGGGTCGGTCACGTCGCGCACACGCGCGCTGAGGACAAAGCTGGTCACCGACTGCGCCAGCAGACGGCCGTTTCTGTCCACGATGTCGCCGCGCCGCGCGGCCACGATGCCGCTGCGCGTCCACTGGCGCACGCCCCGGGCGGTCAGCTCCGCCGCACGGAAAATCTGCAAATCCGCCAGCCGCACCGCGACGCAAAGAAAAAGGAGAAAGAACGCGCCCATCAGCAAGACCAGCCGCTTTCGTACGGTGGCTCCCGGTGAACGCAAGCTCTCTCACTCCCCGATATTGAGCACGTTGAGCAAGCCCAGCAGGATGTCGAGCAGTTCCATCTTGGGCTCCTCGTCTTGCTGTAGCGCCTGCCGGCGGCTGCTGTCCGCCGTCTGGATATAGATGGTCTCGGTATTGGCGCGCTCCGGGCGCAGCATATTCAGGCGGTTCTGCGCCAGGTTGCGGATGCGCTCGCCGTTTTTGGCCAGCTCCAGCGCCTGTTCCAGGCGTTCGTTGTCCTGCTCGAAGACGCGCGTGCTCGCCTGAAAGCGCTCGATCTCCCGCTGAATGCGCACGCCCTCGATCATCTTCTGCCCATAGAACGCCCCAAGGGTCAGCAGCACCGTCAGCAGCACGCCGCAGAGGATGGCGTCGCGCTTCTCGCGGCGGAAGCACGCCAGCATGCGGTCGACAAACGAATGCCTGGGTGCGCTGCCGGCTGCCGTGCGCTGCTGCGGCGCAGTCTCCTGCTCCAGCGGCGGCACGGGCGTCTCGTGCCAGGGGCGCTGGCTCTGGTAGCCCCTGCGGTTCAGATCGCGCAGCTCATCCTGAGGAGAGCCAGCGGGCACATCGGCGATGTACATGTCCGCCTGCGGACGGACATAGCCCGCCGAGGAATACCGCCCGCGCACACTGCGCGCTCTGCTTGTGCCTGCCATCAATGTATTCACCCGCCCTGTCGTCAAGAACCTTCAGTCCGCCGCCGTCACAGCGGATACGTCTGATAGACGTAATCCGCCAGCTTCTCGAAGTCATCCTCGGTCTGCGCCTCCATCCTGGCATAGACCTCGGCATCCCAGATTTCGATGTAGTGATTCAGGCCCACGAACACGATGTCGCGCGTCAGGCCGATTTTGCTGCGCAGCTTGGCCGGGATGAGCACGCGCCCCTGCGCGTCCATGCTGTTGCCCGAAAAGGACACGCTCATCACGTATCGCTCGTACTGCAATCCCACCTTGTCCATCGGGTTAATGTGAGACAGACGCTCCAGCTGCTGATCCCACATCGCCTTGGGGTAGATGGCCACGGCGGTCTTATTCGGGTTGATGGTGAGGGTGAAGTCCTCGCCGAGCGCCTCGCGAAAGGAGGCCGGGATAATCACGCGGCCCTTGCCATCCAGCGAATGGTCAAACGAGCCAGAAAACGCCAGCTGCGGCATGCGCGACATCCCTCCTTCCCGAAATCAACCACTTTCCACCCTTTCTCAATTACTTTACACCATTTCACTCCACTTTTCAAGCACTTTGGCCGGAGAAATTCCTAAATCCCTGATACTGCTCTTAACAAATTCGTAATGAATCGCCGGCAGCGGCGTAGTCGCCCGTTTCCTCCTGCGCGCAGCCCTCCATCGCACACAAAAAGAGCGCTCTCCCACATCGGGAAAGCGCCCTTGGCTTCGTGATGGCGTTATTCAGTTGTCAGGCTGACGTCCTTGAGGGCGAAGCCCAGCGCGTCGCAGGACACCAGGTCGTAGCGCACGCCCTGATGCACGCCGCCGTAGCCGCGCTGCACGCTGGGGCCATGCAGATGCCCGTACACGCAACGCACCGCGCCGTACTGCGTGAGCAGATGCGTGAACGCCGTGCCCCCCCGTGCATGCTCGGGCAGCAGGGGCGGGTAGTGCATCATCGCGAAGACCGGTCTTTCGCCCGCCAGCCGCCGCGCGGCCTGCAGGGACATCTCCAGCCGCATGGCCTCGCGGCGATAGAGCTTTTCATCCTGGGCGCTCGCCGCACCGGACGCCGGCGGAATCGTCCACCCGCGCGTGCCGCAGAAGACCGCGTCCCCCGCGTCGAAGGCATCGTTCTGCACGGCGTACATCCCCTCGGGCAAACAGGTGCGCAGCTGCGTCAGCGAGGACCACCAGTAGTCGTGGTTGCCGCGCAGGATGAGCTTACGCCCCGGCAGCGCGGCAATGCGCCGCAGATCGTCCAGCGCATGCTCCAGCTGCATCGCCCAGGAGATATCCCCTGGGATCAGCACGATATCCTCCGCGCGCACGCGCGCGCGCCAATCCGCCGCGATGCGCTCAAAGTGATGCTCCCAGTGCGGGCCGAACACATCCATCGGCTTCATGTCGCCACCCGGCAGATGCAGATCGCCGATTGCAAAGATGCTCACGCCTTCACCCCGTCACAGCCGCCGGACAGCGGTCACTCATCCTCTTCCTGATTCGCCTCGTCCAGCTCGGCTTCCTTGCTCTTTTCCTCCTCGAGGGAGAGCTGCTCGCCGATTTCCACCGGCATATCCTCCGGCAGCTCCTCCAGCTCGATCTCCTCCATTTCGGACACGTCGCCCATGTCCAGGGCGGAAACGTCGGCCGTCTCCTCTTCCTCGACAGCGTCGTCGCGCAGGCCCTGCTGCTGGGTCATCTCCTTGTAGCACAGAAGGCATACGTCCTTGCCCGGCATGGCAGGATTCTCGTTGCAGATGGAGCACAGCTCGAACGGATCGTCGTGCGATTCGCCCTTCATCTCCCGCTTGCAGACGGAGCAGTACTGTTCCTCTTCCCGGATGTAATTGAGTTCACACCGCGGACACTTGATAAAGCCCATTGGCCATCCTCCTGATCAGCGTATATTTCCATGGCAGCGCGCTGCCATTTTCGTTGCAGCCAGGGCGCGTCATGCGCTACACTGTCCCTGTTCCACTCATCCAAATTCGGAAAAACCAAGGAGGCACCTGATGAACAGCAGGACACGCGCACTGTACGCCGCCGCCTTTGCCGCCTGGCTGCTGCTGGCAGCCGCCGCGGCGTACGCGGCAAATGATTCCTCATTCGTGGCACATTATACATCAGCTTCTGTATCAGCGCAAGAGCAGACAGCAGGAAATCTGCTGAATAATGATCGGGTCAGCTATGGCCTGCCCCCGCTCGCGCTGGATGCGGAGCTTTGCCGCATCGCGCGCATCAAATCGCAGGACATGCGCGACAACCAGTATTTCGCCCACACCTCGCCCACATACGGCAGCGTGCGCGACATGCTCACCCGTTTTGGCTATGCCTATGAGGCCGCGGGCGAAAACATCGCCCATCACGCGACCGTGGACAAGGCGCAGGCGGCGTTTCTCTCCTCGCCCGGCCACCGACGCAACATCCTGTCAAGCGCCTACACCAGGTTCGGCGTGGGCGTGGCCGTCGACAAAAGCGGCTTCGTCTATCTGACCCAGATCTTCTGCCGCTGAGCCAGGCGGCACGCCGGGCAGAGCGTGTCGCAGCAGTCAAACGCCCGTTTTGCCAGGGCAAGCGCGCCGTAGCCGCGCGTCTCGCGCACGGGGAGCATGGCCGCCTCCAGAGGCGTCAGCGCAGGCTGAAAGACGATTTCCGCGTCAGCCGAATAGGTTCTTTTCATGCAAAATCCCTCCCGCACCATCCTATGCGGCGAGGGATTTTGGCGTTATTGCGCGCAAAGCAGCAGCATGAGCCGCTCCAGCGCCGCGTCCTCGCGCAGCGCGCCGCGCTTGATGTCGTAGTCGGTCTGCACGCACTGCTCCACGCAGCTGCGCAGCGTCTCAAAGCTGCGCCGTCCGACCTGCTGCGTCAGCCGCCGCAGCGCGAACGGCGGCACGCCCAGCGTCCTGGCCTGCTGCGCCGGGGGCACACGCTGGATCAGCATCGCGCTCAGGTGCATCATCTGGCGATAGTGCCGCGTGATCATGGCCAGGATGCCGATGCGCTGCTCCCCGGCGGAGAGCAGCACGCCAAGCAGCTCGAACGCCTGCCTGGCCTGCCCGGCGGACAGCGCGTCCGCCATCGCAAACACCGTGCACTCCGCCGTGTGCGTGGCCACCTGCTCCACATCCTCGCGGGTGATCATCTCGCGCTCCCCCGCGTAGGCGGCCAGCTTTTCCAGCTCGCCGGAGAGCAGCGTCAGGTCGCGTCCGCTGGTGAAAGCCAGCGCCTCACACGTCGCCGGGTCCATCCGCTTGCCCATCGGGCGCAGCGTCTGCGCGATCCAGCGCGCAAGCTGCGCGTCGTCCAGCGTGTCAAACGCCACCGCGCCCGGCATCGCCAGCAGCGCCTTCGTGAGCTTCTTGCGCTTGTCGATCGCCGCGTCCGCCTCGAAGACCAGGCAGGTGCTCTGCGGCACGCGCGGCAGATAGTCGCACAGCAGCTGACTCTCCTGCGCCTCGTCCTTGGCCTTGCCCGGGGCGAGCAGCGCGCAGTCGCGCACGATGATCAGCCGGTAGTCGCTCATCATCGGCAGCGTCTCGCAGCTCTCAATCACCTGCTGCGCCGTCGGCGCGCTGAGCACCGTGCGGTTCATGCTCTCCAGCCCCGGCATCAGCGCCTTTTTCTCCAGCGCACCGAGCGCGCTCTTGCGGATAAACGCCTCCGGCCCGTAGAACAGGTAGACGTTTTCCACCCTTCCGGCCTTGAGTGCGTCGAAATATGCCCACTGATCCATACCTACTCCACCACCATTCCCGGGTTGCGCAGGAACGCGCCGCGCATCTCCAGCGCGCCTGCCAGCGTCTGCACCTGCCGCCCCGCGAAGAAGAAGACCACCCTCGCGGCGGGCCGGTCCTCCGTCAGCGTGTTGACCATCGCGTACACCGCGGCGCGCTCCTGCTGCGGCGTGAGCGCGGCAAGCGCCTGGCGGAAGGCCATGGACAGGTTGACCGCGATCGCGTCCCGCCCCTCGTACACGGCGAGAATGTCCGCCTCGCCAAGCCCCTCCGGCAGCGCAAAGCGCCCCTGCTGCGACAGGCGCACAAGGCCCAGCAGGCGCTCGCGCGGGTCGCCCGCCCTTTCCTGATGCAGCACGCATTCCACGCGCGCCAGGCCGTCGCCCTCCATCGCGTAGAGCACTGTCGGCGCGCCGACATATCCAGCGAAGTCGCTGCGCGTCGCCAGCGTCTGCGCAAAGGCAATCGCGCGCCTGTCCGGCGTCTGTTCCTGCGTCAGCCCCGTCACCTGCTCCTCGCCGATGGAGACCTTCAGCCCCTCCACGCCCGGCACAAAGCCCATCAGCGTGTCGGTCAGCATCGCCAGATACACGCCCCGCGAAAGCCCGGCCTCCGCAAGCGCGCCGTCCAGCCCTTCGCTGAAGCGGATCTCGATGGCGCGGTAGGCGCCGTCCTCCGTGCGCACGATCTCAGGCATCTCGCGCAGGTAATCCATCGGCGCGGGCACCTGCCGGGCTGCCAGCGCGTGATTGGCGCCCTTGCCCAGCTCGCCCAGCAGCGTGTACAGGTATTCGATGGGCGACTGCTGCGCATAGGCCACGCTGCGCACCTCCGGCAGGAGCATCGCGCCGTCCGCCGAGGGGAAGTACAGCGTCGTCAGCAGGGTGATGCCCGCGCCGCTCTGGCGCTGATCATCCATCCTGTGATAGCGTGTGCCCGCGTCCAGATCGTCCACGCGGGTGAGCGTACCCACGCTCAGCGTGCCGCCCAGATCGAAGCCCTCCTCCCGGCCGCCGATGAGGACGTTGACATAGGAAATCTCCGAAAACTCCGTCAGCGTGTTGGCAATGGCCAAACGCACGGCGTAGAGCGCCTCCTGCGAAAGCGTCCTGGCGCGCGCGGGCAGATCCACCGTCGCAATCCCGCCGGAGACCTCCAGCAGCCGCTCGCTGCGCGCTGCGCCCAGCGCCGGCCAGGCGCCGCTTTCGCCAGCCTTCGGCCCCTCCAGCAGCGCCTCCAGCGCCGCCTGCGCCCGGCTGCCCGCGCCGCCCGCGGTGATGCTGCGCGTCACCGGCACCAGCGCGGTCATGTCCTCGCTGAGGAAGTACAGCCGTACGGACGCCTGCACGCTGTCCGCGCCGTCCTCATCGGGCGCAGCCACGCCCGGCTCGATGGCCGTTGCGGACAGGTCGGCCATGGGCCGCTCCTCCATCTGGCGGACACAGCCGCCCAGCAGCGCACACATGGCCGCCATCACGGCGCACAGCGCCGCCTGCTTGATCCTGTTCATCGTCTCTCCCGTCATCCGTCAGTCGCGGATCATCAGCGAGCGCAGCGTGTCCTCGCCGATCGCCCAGTTGTCCCGCAGGCGCACCAGCGGCACCGACTCCCGTACGATCTGCGCGTCGCCGCCTGCCCTGGCGCGAATCTGCGCTGTGACCACCATCGTCGCCGTCTGCCCGTCCAGGGAGACGGTGCCCGGCGTTGTCTCCGCCTCCAGCAGCGCCACATCCAGCTCGCGCATGGCCGTCTCAAACACGCTGAGCGTCGGCAGCGTGCCGCCCTGGGCGGGGGCCAGCAGCTGATACAGCCGCGCCCAGTCCATCGCCTGCCAGGCCTCCAGGATCAGCGTCATCGCCCGCTGCGGTGTGAGCATAGCCTGCTCGTCGCGCGGGCAGGCGGCCAGCACCAGTGCGGGGTCGGTCGTGCCGCGGTCAAAGTAGGCCAGCGGCACGCGCTCGGGCACGTCGTCGTCGGTGTCAGCGATGTAGAGCTGCACGCGCTGAAAGCGCCCGCCCTCCGTCAGCGCGAGCGCGATGGACTGCACGGCCAACCGCCTGCGCAGCGTTGCCTCATCCTGCCAGGCGGAGGAATCCTCCCAGTCCGCCGGCGCACCGTCCGGCCTGCCCAGGAATTCGCTGGACAGCGTCACAAACGCCGTCGTCGCCTCGCCCGTCACCGAGATCAGCTGCGTCCCGCTGGGAAACAGCCCGCAAAGCCTGTCGTGCCCCACGCCGGGGCCGTCGATCAGCCGCTGCACGATGCGCGTGGCCACGGTCTCCTCCCTGCGGATGTCCATCTGCGCGCGCTCCACGCCCAGCACGTCCGTGTCCGCGAAGCGGTAGTAGAGCGCGACCTCCAGCACGTCGTAGCGCTCATGCCCGCCCAGCTGCTCGGAGAACACAGGCTCCTCCTGCCGCGCCTGCGGCTCAGCGCTGTGCATGGCGTCCCAGAGCCAGTCGCGCACTTGCGCGTCGCCCAGTGCGAGGAACACCGCCGCCAGCGCCACACAGGCAATCGCCTTCTTCATGCGTCCTCCTTTTACTTCACCGGCAGCTGCACGGTGAAGGTGGTTCCCTTGCCCGACTCGGACTGCACCGTCACCGAGCCGGCGTGCAGGCGGATGATCTGCTGCACGATGGACAGCCCCAGGCCCGTGCCGCCCGTGTCGCGCGAGCGCGCCTTGTCCACCCGGTAGAAGCGGTCGAACACATGCGGAAGATCCTCCGGCGGGATGCCCACGCCGGTATCGCTGATCTCCAGCACGGCGTCGCGCCCCATCCTGGCGAGGGTCACGGTGATCGTGCCGCCGTCGGGCGTGTACTTGATGGCGTTTTCGATGATGTTGTAGCAGACCTGCGCGAGCTTGCCGGGATCGGCAAACATCTCGCACTCGTCGCTGATCCGGGAGACGATCTGCTGGCCGCGCTTTTTCGCCAGCGGCGTCAGCCGGGCGACCGTCTCGCGCACCGTGTCGGCCAGCACCATCCGCTCCCGGCGCAGGCGCAGCTTGTGGCTGTCGATGTGCACCAGCGTCAGCAAATCGCCCACCACCGAGGAGAGCCGGTCGATCTCCCGGTTGATATCGCCCAGGAATTCGCTTCTCAGCTCCGCGGGCATATCGTCCTGATAGAGCATGGATTCGACGAGGATCTTGATCGTAGCCAGCGGCGTCTTCAATTCGTGCGACGCGTTGGAGACGAACTGATTGCGCGCCTCATCCAGGCTGCGCACCTGCTCGCTCATCTGGTTGAACGCGGCGGCCAGCTGCGCCAGCTCGCTGCGCCCCTTCACGTGTACGCGATGCTCGTAGTCGCCCTTGCTCATGCGCTCAATGCCGGCGGACAGCTCCGCCACCGGGCGCGTCACGATCCGGGTGATCATCCCCGAGAGCACCAGCACCACGGCCAGCGCCAGGGCAAAGATGCCCAGCATGCGGTCCTGCACGGAGGTCAGCGAATCGACCGTGTCCTGCACGGAGGTGACCAGCACCAGCGCGCCGACGCGTTCGCCGCCCGTGCCGACCAGCGCCGCGGTGAAGCAGCCCATCCAGATTTGGCTCACGTCCCGCCCGGTCAGCGGGTCGAGCAGGGAGGCAGCCTGCGTCTGCCCGTGGCCATCCAGCAGGTGGAAGCCATAATCGCTCTCCTTCTCGCCGCGCAGCAGGGTGTGCACCTCCTCCAGGGCCAGCCGCGCGCCGCAGCGCTCGTCGAAGGTATCCAGCTGCACCTTGCCGTCCATGTCCACGACCAAAAGGCGGCCGCCGGAGCGCGCCGCCTGAAGAAGCCGCTGATACAGCACATCCGCCGATTCCCTGCCCATGCGCTCGCCCAGCGTCGAGGCCAGCTCGGACACGCTTTGCATGCCCGCGCGCACCGTCTCCTCGAACAGAGAATCGCCCACCAGGCGGATGGTTGACGCCGCCACCAGATAGAATGACACGCCAATCACCAGCAGGAGGGCGAACAGGATTCTCGCGCGGACCGTGTGCAGCGGGTTAATCCTTGTCCGTGAAATAGTAACCCACTCCCCACTTGGTCAGGATGAACTCCGGCCCGGCGTTGTCGCGCTCGATCTTCTCGCGCAGGCGGCGGATGTGCACGTCCACCGTGCGCATATCGCCCATGTAGTCGTATTTCCAGACCGTCTCCAGCAGTGCCTCGCGGCTGTACACCTTGCCGCGGTGCGTGATGAGCAGCTGAAGCAGGTCGAATTCCTTGGCCGTCAGCCGGACGCTCTGGCCGCCCAGCGTCACCGTGCGGCTGTGGCAGTCCACCTCCAGGTCGTGCACGCGCACAACGCGCCGCTCCTCCGCCGGCTCGGCCATCTGCTGGCTGCGGCGGAAGATGGACTTGATGCGCGCCTTGACCTCCAGGATGTTGAACGGCTTGGTCATGTAGTCGTCCGCGCCGTACTCCAGGCCCAGGATCTTGTCCATATCCTCGCCCTTGGCCGTGAGCATGATGATGGGCACATTGGACCGTTCGCGAACGCGCTGGCACACCTCGATCCCGTCCACGCCGGGCAGCATCACGTCCAGCAGGATCAGGTCATAGTGTCCCTCGGCGAACTTGGCAAGCGCCTCCTCGCCGTCCATCGCAGAATCGGTCTGGTATCCGTCCTGCTCCAGGCTGTATTTCAATCCCTTGAGAATCAGGGGCTCGTCATCCACCAGCAGTATCTTCTTCGGCATCGCGCTCATCCCTTCAGGTCTGCGTAATCTATGTCTATTGTAACGCAAGGACGCAATAAAAATCAAGGCATCTGAAATGTTTTCACCGCGTTTTGTAACATTTCACCGCCTGCGAAACAGAATCGACACAATTCCCGGCGCTTTTGGTGCGCCCGGCGCTGTACATTTCACGGAAAAAGTGGTATAGTAAACATGGTATGTTCTGTTTCCCGCACGACAAAGTCAGATGGAGGAAAGCTTTTGTCCCATCGCCTGTACGCGCTGCTGCTGGCGGCGCTGATGATAGCCGCCTGCGTTCCCGCTCTTGCGGAGAATGCGGACAGCGAGAACGCATTCGTCGACCCCACGCTCCCGGAAAACGCCATTCCCTGGGATGAAAAGCATCCCGAGCTGCTCGACGGCGGCATGCTCTACGCCCGCAGCGCCATCCTGATTGAGGCCAGCACCGGCGAGGTGCTCTTTGAAAAGAACGCCGACGAAATCCTCTACCCCGCCTCGACCACCAAGATCCTCACCTGCTACATCGCCCTGCAAATGGCCGACCTGGCCAACGACGTCGTCACCATCTCGCAAAACGCGGTCGATCTCGTCCCGCCGACGTATTCCACCATCCCCGTCAGCGCCGGCGAGCGCGTGCCCATGGCCGACCTGATCGCCGCGACGATGGTGCGCTCGGGCAACGAGGGCGCCAACGCCATCGCGGAATACTTAAGCGGCAGCATCGACGCCTTTGCAGACCTCATGAACAGCACCGCCCAAATGCTGGGCTGCTCCCAGGACACGCACTTTGCCAATCCCTCCGGCGTGCACGACGAGAACCACTATACCACCGTGCGCGACATGGCCGTCATCGCCCGCGCAGCGATGAAGAACGAGCGATTCCGCGACATCGTCTCCAGAAACACCTACGAGATGCCCGCCACCAGCGGCGAGCGCGGCGGCCATCCCCAGCGCACGCTGGTGGGCGGCACCTATATCATCTCACCCGACAGCGACTACTACTACCGCGACTGCATCGGCGTGAAGACCGGCTTCACCAACGCCGCGGGCTACTGCTTTGTCGGCGCGGCCAAGCGCGGCGGCATCGAGCTGATCTCCGTGGTGTTCTATTCCTCCAGACGCGGCCGCTGGACGGACACGCGCCGCCTGCTGGAATACGGCTTCACGCAGGTGGAGTCCATCAGCCCGGAATCGCTCTACGCGGAGGATCCGCGCGTGATCGACGTGGCGGGCTTCGCGCTGGACGATCCCGGCCACGGCGAGCTGACGCTGGGCATCCGCGCCGTGGATGCGACGAAGGACATGGTCATCGTCGGCAACCAGGAGAAGATCAGCCTGCTGCGCGAGAACTTCAATCAGGTTTCCACCATCAAGTGGCTGAGCGAGTCGCCCCGCGCGCCCATCAGCGTGGGCGACGTGATGGGCATCCTCACCTTCTATTCTGAAAGCGGCACGACCGCGGAATACGAGCTGGTCGCCACGCGCTCGATCGCCGCGCGCGAAAACGCGCCGCCCACGCTGGCGCAGATCGAGGCCTATACCGCCGCGGACGAGAATCCGTGGCCGCGCTTCTCGCCCGATTTTCTGGTGCCGCCATCTGCGGTGCTCATCGCGCTTGCGGCGGCGATCCGCTTCCTGCGCAGGCACCGGCACAAGCGCGCCAAGGCTCCGGACATCAAGCCAATCAAGCCCCGATATCTGCGATAAGCGCAGCCATCAGCAAAGCACAGGGTTTCGCGCCCTGTGCTTTTCCATGTTCACTTGCTTCTGCGCGCGGGCAGCATCATCGTCAGCGCGCCGGGCAGGATGACAAAACGCGCTTCGTCCATCTGCCGGAGCCGTCCGTCGATGTTGACCACCATGCCCCTGGCGCGCAGGACGACTTCGCGGGCGCGCTGTACCGTGGCGACCGGGAGCGCCACATGCACGCCCAGGATGAACAGCGGCAGCAGCAGCGGAATCAGCAGCCGCGGCACCGCGCGCACGAGCACCACGTCCAGCAGACCGTCCCGCGGGCTGGCGTTCGGGGCGACGTGCATCCCGCCGCCGATATACTGCCCATTGGCCACCTCCGCGATGGTCACGCGGATGGAATGGAATGCGCCGCCGTCCAGCGACAGCTCCGCCTCGAACGGCTGATAGCTGCCCAGCACCGCCGCGATTGCCTTGCGATAGGCCTTGGGGCCGGGATACGTCGCCTTCATCTCCTCCGTCTTGCGCAGCACCTCCACGTCGAAGCCGGAGCCGGACACGTTGAGAAACGGCTGCCCGTTCAGGCTGGCGCAGTCGATCCTCGTCGGGCAGCCGCGCAGCTGGCGGCGCAGCGCCTCCAGCGGCTCCAGCGGCAGCCCCAGCGCGCGGACAAAGTCGTTGCCCGTACCATTGGGCACGATGTACAGCGGCTTGCCCGTGCCCGCCAGCGGCCTGACGACCTCCGAGAGCGTGCCGTCCCCGCCGACGCAGACGATCGCCTCGCAGCCGTCCTGAAGGGCAAGCGCCGTCTGCCGCTCGCCGTCCTCCTCCGCCTGCGTGCGATAGACGCGCGATTCATGCCCCGCTGCTTCGAGCATCGAGACGACCTGCCGGGTCAGCTCGTCATGCCGCCGGCCGCCGGAAACGGGATTGACCACCACGCCGAACATGTGCCCTTCCTCCTTTGTATGGTTCTCAGGCTTCCTCCTGCGCCTGACGCAGCGCCGCGAACGCGCCGGGCATCACCCAGCGCACGGGATCCAGCTCCACCTTCCCCGGTCGCTTGCGGACGATCACAAACTTGATCGGCACGCCCCGCTCGGTGTACATCCGCTCGTGCTCGCTGATGTAATTGGGCGCGAAGCCGGAGGCGTGCAGGTCGCTGACCAGGTAGCGCAGCTCAAAGCCGCAGGCCTGGAAATACGGCAGCGACTCCGTGAACAGCGGCACATCGTCCGTCTTGAACCAGATTTCGCCTCCGTCCACCAGGAAATCGCGGTACTGCATCAGCTGGCGCGGGTGGGTGAGCCGGCGCTTGGCGTACTTGGGGCGCTTCGTCCAGGGATTGCAGAAGTTGATGTAGATGCGCTCGATGCGATCCTCCGGCGCGAAGACCTGGCGGATATCCTCGATGTTGTAGCGCGCGATCATCACGTTGTCCACCGGAGCGTCGCCGTAGGTGCACGCGATGTTGCGGCGCGTGTCGCCCAGCACGTTGCAGGTGATGTCCATCGCGATGAAATTCACCTGCGGATTGTCAAACGCCATGGCCGCCGTTGAGACGCCCTTGCCGCAGCCCAGCTCCAGGTGCAGCGGCGCCTCCCGGGCAAAGCGGGCGCGCCACTGGCCGCGAAAGCGCGGCGCCTCATCGGTGAAGTACGGGCAGGCCTCCAGCTCGGGCCTGGCCCACTTTTTCGTTCGCATGTGCATGGGTGACACCCTCCAAAGAAGCGGGTCAATCCGAAACGATTGACCCGCCTGAATCTCTTATCCCAGTATAGCACGCTTTGCTTCGTCAGGCAAGGCGCTTTTGGTAGCACAGCCAGTGTTCGTCCCACGCGTCGGTCTCGCCGCACACCTCAAAGCCCAGCGGCGCATATGACCGCTGCGCCGGCAGGTTGCGCGCGCCCACCAGAAAGCGCACCGCCTCGTAGCCCGCCAGGCGCGCCTGCTCCATTGCATAGGCCAGCATTGCGCGGGCGATGCCCCGCCCCTGCGCATGCTGCGCCACGCCCAGCCGGCCCAGCTGAATCCAGCGCCGGACGTCGGGATACCACGGGGCCATGTCGTCGAACTCGTCCGTCTCCTCCATCACGATAGCCGCGTCGATCCCGCCCTGCTCACCGCGCAGGACGAAGACCGTCTGCTCCGTCAAATCCTCCAGCACCAGCTCCCGCGTGGGGTATTCCTCGCTCCAGGTGCCAAAGGGCATGCCAATCAGCGAATGATACAGCGCGAAAATCGCGTCCGCGTCCGCCAGGGTCGCGCGCTCAACCTGCAATTCCTGCATAATCCATTCTCCTCTCCGAGGCGTCGCGAACCCGTCAGCGCTTGCGCCTGTCTCTGCCGTTGCATCTGTAATATGTCGCCTTCTGTCCGTACATCATCTGGTCAGCCAGGCTGATCAGCTCCTCCATCCCGCTGTCCGGGTGCTCCGACGCGGCGGCGTAGCCGATGGCGAGGCTCAGCCTTTTGACCAGCTTCCCCTGCCATGCCGCGGCCTCCGCGCTGAGCCGGTCGCACAGGACGGGCATGCGCTCCGCCGGGAGCCGCAGCAGGGCGATGAACTCGTCGCCGCCCGTGCGGTAGCATTTGCCGTACGGGGAGAGCACCCTGCCCAGGCAGTCCGCCGCGCCCTGGAGAAGCTCGTCCCCCGCGAGATGGCCGTTATGGTCGTTCTCCCATTTCAGGCCGTTGACATCCACGGAGATCACCACCAAATCCTCCGCAGGGCGCTTGCCTGCCACCCCATTGAGGATGCCCGTATACGCATATCGGCTGTACAGCCCCGTGAGCGTATCCGTGTCCAGCAGCTCCCGCTGCATGCGGATCACGTCGTCCCTCTCGATCTGGGAAAACTCGCAGTAGTGGACATACAGCAGAATTGATCCCATCACCAGGCTGATGCCCAGGGTGCGGAAGTTGCCGCCGAAGATCTCCTGAAGCGCAATCCCGAAGGTCAGAAACAGGAAGATCATGATCAGCGAGAGATAGTTGTGCCTGCGGAAGGTCCGGCTGTACGACATGAACGCATACAGCGAATACACGTACGCCGCGACGAACACCGCAGCATAGAGCACGTACAGCGGCCCGTGATGATAGTAGTTCTGCGCGTCGATATAGAACGTCCAGCCAGTGAAGATCGAAATGATCTGGATCACGGCGCTCGCAGCCAGCACGCCATACGCCAGGCGGCGGTATTTCCGGTTGGGCTGCACCTGATTGGCAAACATCACGCCTGCCAGCGGCGAGACGATGTAGTCCGCCGCCTTCACCACGGCATGCAGAGGAATGAACCGGGCCGGCGTGCCGTTGAGCGCGATGGACGCCCACTCGGCGAGCACCGCAACGGAAATACCGACACAGGCCGCCAGAAAGCCCGCCTTCTTTTCCCTGCTGAACCGGTCGTTTTCATAGACCAGCACCGCAAATACGGCCATCCCAACGCAAAGGGAGAACGTGACGATGGTGTAATATGGAAGCATAGCTTTCCTCCTTTTCGGGGGATCATCTGCGTCAATCGCCGTCCGGGCGCGGCCCGGCGCGGGCGCAGCATGCCGCCTCAGTGGATGACCAGCCGGCCCCTGCCCTTTTCCTTGGCGCGGTACAGCGCGTCGTCCGCCTCCTCATAGAGCTGATTGAAGTTCGCGCCGTCCTGCGCGAGCGCCGCGCCCATGGAGATGCTGGCGCTCTCAATTGCGCCCTTGAGCGTCATGCTGATCTTGTCGAAGATCTGGCCGGCGCGCTCGTGGATGAGCACGTCCGGCGTATCCTGCCCGAAGAAGAGCACCGCCGCAAACTCGTCGCCGCCCATGCGGCAGGCGCGATCCTCCTTGCGCAGGGACATTTGCAGCGCCTGCGCCACCAGGATGAGGAACTTGTCGCCGTTGTGATGGCCGTAGGTATCGTTGTACTCCTTGAACTTGTCCACATCCAGCATCAGCATCAGGATCCTGGAGCCGCCCTCCAGCAGCCGCTGCTCCACATCGCTGCGGAACGCCGCGTGATTGAGCAGCCCCGTCAGGGAGTCGCGCCGATAGGTCTGCTCCCAATGGTGCAGGCGAACCTGCGCCTTGCTCTGCTCGCTGTCCGTGAGCATCTTCATGGAATAGGTCTTGGCGATGTCGACGATGAGGATCTCGGACCGCTCCGCACGCACGGCGGAGTCGAAGTAGAGCCTGCCGTAGCAGAAGACATAGATATCCGTGCCGTCCTTGCGGCGGATCTTGTGCTCCTGGAAGGCCATCGCGCTCTTGGCCAGCGCGGCATTGGTCTGGCACAGATACTCCGTGCGATCCTCCTCCGGGATCAGATCGATCTGCAGGATGGTCTTTTCCCTGATGTCCTCCGCCGAGTAGCCCGTGAGCTTTTCAAATTCGTCGTCCACGGACACGATGCGCATATTCTCGTCGAGGGTATACCGGCTGTACGGCACCAAATGCACATTGTGCCCCGCCTCGGATCCCGCGGTGTCGATGGGCATGCTCACGCTCGGCTGGCCAACGGCCCTTTCGGAGGCCGGCTCATCCGCTCGAAGCTCCTGCGGATCCTCCCGGAGCATCCGCAGGAACTCGGAGACGATGAACGGGTCAAACTGGCTGCCTGCGCAGCGCTTGAGCTCCTCTATGGCCCGCTCGGGCGGCATCGCCAGGCGGTAGGAGCGGTTGTTGGTCATCGCGTCGTAGGCGTCCACCACGGCGATCACCCGCGACAGGATGGGGATGCTCTCCCGGCTCAGGCCGTCCGGATAGCCGGCGCCGTCCCAGCGCTCATGGTGGTGCAGGATCTCCTCGGCAATGCCCCGGAACTCGTTGTTGCTGCGGGCGATATCGTAGCCCTTTTCCGTATGGGACTGAAGGATTTTGCGCTCCTCCTCCGTAAGCCTGCCCGGCTTGTTGAGGATCTCCAGCGGGATGCCGATCTTGCCGATATCATGCAAAAGGCACAAAAGCGACAGATTGCTCTGCTGCACGTCCGTCAGCTCGATGCGCTTGCCCAGCCTCGCGCCCATGATCTGCGTGCGGCGCACATGGCTCTCGGTATCGTCGTCGCACTCCTGCAGCGCGCGAATCAGGGAGGTGAGCATTTCGGAATGGATGGACTCGCGATCCAGCAGCTTCTTCATGCGCATCGCTCTCTCCGCCGCCTGGATGGTCAGCAGGATATCCGGCTCCTCCCGCGTGGTGACGCTGACGGCATACTGAATTTTGCCGGCAAAGCGCTCCTTGACCTGCGACATGCACGCCTGCATGTCGCTCTCGCTGCCATGCCCGCACAGGGCGATGAGCTGCGCCTCCACGCCGCGCACATAGTAGGTCTGCTTGGGGAAGCTGCTGCGCATCGCGTCCGCCAGCTGCTTGATCTCCTGATCGCCCGCGTGATTGCCCATGGTGCTGTTGATCACCGACAGGCTGTTGATGTCGCAGACGGCCACAGCCGTCGGGCAGGGGAAGGCGCTCTGGCTGTCCCGCGCAAACATCTGGAAGCTCTCCCAGTTCTGAAAGCCGGTCAGCAGGTCGGTCTCCAGCACCGCGTTGGTAAATACGAACAGCTGCCCCAGCCGCTGCCCGCTGTCGTTTTTCAGGCTGCGGATATCGCAGCGCAGGGGACGCATTTGCTCGCCGCTGCTGATATAGCATTGCAGGGAGCAGTTGTCCTCCGCGCTGACATTCGGCGGCAGGTCGCAGCAGCGCAGGAAATCCTCCATCGCCTCGCACTGCTCCAGCCGGATGCCGCCAAGCATCTCGTCCGCGCGCTCGTTGTGCAGAATCAGACGGTCGTGATAGTCGAAAAGCACGATGCCCTGGCCGATGCTTTCGAAGATGCTGGTCTTCAGGCAGTTGAGCATGCCGTGGGTGGAGTAGTTGAAGCAGCTCCAGTACAGCAGAAAGGCCGTCAGGCTGTAGCCGCAGATGGAGTAATCGAGCACGCTGTACACGCTCTCGCTCGGCCAGAACAGGAACACCGCGTTCACCAGCACGATCGCCATGATCCCGATGACCACATAGCGGTACTGCGCGCGGTACTCCTGTGGGATCCTGCGCATCGTGCGCAGCATCAGCGCCAGCACCGCCGCCACCAGGATATAGGTAAACAGAAGATGCATCCAGTACAGCGGCTTCATCTGGTAGCTGTAATTGGCGATGAAGGTGTTCCTTCGCTCATAATGCACCGCGATTTCAGCAAACGGATTGATGGCAAACACCACGACCTCAAACGCCGTGTACAGAATGCACGCGCCAAAGGCCAGACGCCCGGCCCGGGTAAACCGCCCCCTGGTGAAGTAGACCGTGAAGGCAAGCAGATTGAGCAGCATGATGTCGATGTTGACAAAGTAGACGCTGGACATCACCGACATGCAGCGGTAATCCTCGTTGAGGATGCTGATCAGATAGCTGATATCCACCACCGCCGCGCCCAGGCAGGCATAGGCCAGATACCGGCCGGTCGTCCTGTTCTTCTTCCAGGACTTGACGGCCAGGATCACATCGGCCACGGCGATCAGGATGGATATCTTGATATAGCAATCCAGGAACATGCTCTTCATACGGATGATTACCTCCTTGGTGCAGTCAGGGGGGTGAATCGATTCCCTCTTGCTTCTTTATACACCTATTTTGCGCACAAATCAACATGACGCGGGAAATTTGTCGTGTTTTGTTTGGCGCGCCTTTCCTGTGCCCCGGGTGGCAAAAGGCGGCGCAGCGCACAGGCCAAGGCCTCCTGCGCTGCGCCGCACGCGCCAAGTCATGTATCCGGATACCCGCAGGCATCGCGCCATGCTCATATCACCCGCATCCGCTGCACGAGCATCGCGATCATCTGGGCATTGGTCGGCTTGCCGCGCGTGGGATCGATCGTGTTGCCGAAAAAGCCGTAGATGCCATCCGCGCCCACGCTGTCGATCGTGCTCTCCACCGCGTGGCGGATGAGCCGCTCCACAGAGGCCTCCGTCGCGCCGAAGCGCTGGGCAATCGGGGCGTACAGGCTGCGGCCGACGGCGTAGAGCCTCGCCTCATTGTCGTAGGCCAGCGCCGCCGCCCACGCCAGATAGGCAAAGCCCTTGAGCGTTTGGCGCATGCCCATCTCCTCCAGCAGCGCGCACGCACGGTCATGCCCATGCTGCGCCCTGTCCCAGTCGATCCGGTTTTCGATCTCCTCCATCTGCTGCAGGAGCGCGCCGCGAAGCTCCTCCCGCTGCCAGGGCACACGCAAAACCGTCGATACGCCGCGCCGTCGGAAGCCCCTTTCCCCCATGGGCAGCATCGTCCCGCCAATCACCCGGGGCATGCGGTCGCCCAGCATTTCCCGCAGGCAATCCACGACGCCCAGGCCGTCCATCTCCCCCAGCACGGCGTCCACCACCAGGATGTCCGGCGGGCATCGCCGGGCAGACTCGATGGCTGCGCTGCCGCTGGTCACGATCTCAAACGCGCAGCGCTCGGCATCGTCCAGCTCCCGGCGCAGCGATTCCGCCACGGCGCGCTGCCGGACCGCAAACAGCACGTTGATTGTCTTCATCCTTTGTGCTTCTCCTCCCGTGAATCACGCAGCCTGCGCCGCATGCGCTGCGCTGAGCCGGTCGCTCTGCTCCAGCATCCATTCGATATACATGCCGTAGCCCTGGGTCGCGTCGTTCAGATACACATGGGTCACCGCGCCGATGAGCTTCCCATCCTGGATGATCGGGCTGCCGCTCATGCCCTGCACGATGCCGCCGGTCTTCTCCAGCAGGCGCGCGTCCGTCACGCGCAGGATCATCCCCTTCTGGCTCGGCTCGCTCTGATCAAAGCAGCGCAGGATCTCCACGCTGTATTCCTTGATTCCCTCGCCATCCACCGTCGCCAGGATGGTGGCCGCGCCGGTGTGCACATCGCCGCGCGTGCCGGCAGGCAGCCCCTGCGGATAGAGCGCGCACGGCGACGGCGCGTCCATCTCGCCGTAAATGCCGTAGGCGCTGTTGAGCGCGAGCGTGCCAATCTGCTCGTTCTCCTTGAGGAAGCTGCCCTTAAGCTCACCCGCCCGGCCGCTCTCCCCGCGCGTGACGCCCACGACGTCCGCGCGCAGAATCGCGCCCTCGCGGACGGTCACCATGTCGCCCGTGTCGCCGTCCACGATGGCATGACCCAGCGCGCCATAGGCGTGCGTCACGGGATCGACATACGACAGCGTGCCCACGCCCGCGGTGCTGTCGCGCACCCAGACGCCCAGCCGCCGCCTGCCGTCCGTGCTGTCCACGGACGCCTCCAGCGTCATCTCGCGCCCCTTGCGCAGGACGCCCAGCGCCACGCTGTCCGTCTGCGCGGCGCCGACCTGCGCGGAAAGCTCCTGCGCGCTTGCGACCGCCTGCCCCTGCACCGTGAGGATGACATCCCCCACGCGCAGCGGCGTCTTCGTTCCCTCGCGCGTGCTCCTGGCCACCACCAGCACGCCCTGCGTTTTGAGCGCCACGCCCACGGCCTGTCCGCCGGGAATCAGCAGCCGCTCGTGCACCGGCAGCCCCGTCTGCACGGCGCCCGCGTCCCCGGTATGCCCGATGCCCGCCGTGCGCACTGCGGGCGAATAGTTGACGATCAGCGCCGCCGCCGCAAGCGCCACGCCGATCCTCTGCCGCGCGTTCTTCCCCATGCTCCCGCCTCCAAGAGAAGTGTCCTTCCCTTTCAGCATGGGCGCTCTGCTCGCGCGTTATTCCCTCATTCCTCCGGCTTTTTCTGGGCGTCCAGCAGCTGCTGAAGCTCCGCCATAAAGGACTGCACGTCCTTGAACTGGCGATACACCGACGCAAACCGGATGTACGCCACCTCGTCCAGCGATTTCAGCCCCTCCATGATCAGCAGGCCGATCTGCTCGCTGGTCACCTCCTGCTCCATTTGGCGGCAGACGGTGTTCTCCACATGCTCAACCAGCTTTTCGATCTCCTGAATCGGCACGGGCCGTTTTTCGCACGCCTTGAGGATGCCGTTTCGCACCTTCGCGGCGTCGAACGGCTCCCGGCGCTTATCCTTCTTGACGATAAACACCGGCAGCATCTCGATCTTCTCATACGTCGTAAAGCGGCGCTGGCAGCCCTCGCACTCCCGGCGGCGGCGGATCGCGCCGTCCTCCGTGGGGCGGGAATCCACCACGCGGCTCTCCGTGCAGTTGCAGTAAATACACTTCATACAGGCAGCTTCCTCGATTCTCCGTGGTATGTTGATGCTTCCATTTTCATTATAACCGCTTGACCGCAAAACGACAAGGCGCATTTTGGATTGAGCGCGCGCATTTGCGCGCTACGCCCGGCATGCCGCAGTGGAAACGAGGATCACGTCGTCCCCGATGCAGGCGATCTGCTGCCATGGGATCGCCATCACGCTCTTTTCGCTGCGGAAAAAGCAGGAAATCCCCGCGCCGCACGGGACAATCAGTGCGCGGATCTGCCCGGTGGCAATGTCCAGCTCCAGGTCCGTCACCCTGCCCAGAAGCCGCCCGTCTCCGATGCAGATGACATCCTTCTTTTTCAGCTCCGAAAACGTCATATCCGCGCGCTCCTTTCGCCTGTCTGCTATATGCCGCTTTTCCGGAATTATGCCTCCCCCCGGCGGGAATATTTTGATACCCGCGCCATCATAATGCAGGTATCTCAGATGGGGAGGCAAACCATATGGCCATCGGCAAAGTTGAAATCTGCGGCGTGGACACCTCCGCGCTGCCCGTGATTACCAATGAGCGCATGCGCGAGCTGTTCCCCCTGGTGCACAGCGGCGACATGCAGGCCCGCGAGGAGTTCATCCGCGGCAACCTGCGCCTGGTGCTCAGCGTGCTCCAGCGCTTTCATCACCGCACGGAGAACGTCGACGACCTCTTTCAGGTGGGGTGCATCGGGCTGATCAAGGCGCTGGACAACTTCGATGTCACGCAGAACGTGCGCTTTTCCACCTATGCCGTGCCGATGATCATCGGCGAGATCCGCCGCTACCTGCGCGACAACAACGCCATCCGCGTCAGCCGTTCGCTGCGGGACATCGCCTACAAGGCGCT